>JAGUZM010000408.1 GCA_020060805.1 Deltaproteobacteria bacterium
AACGCCCAGATACAAGCAGCGGGCGCCCGAAATCTCGAGGAGTGAGGCGTACCCTACAAGTACGCCGCAACGACGGGGGATGACCCGTCCTCCGCAGTAGCACTGCTACGGAGGATGGAGGGCAACGCCGTAGATGGGTGTTTTTCAGCAGCCTGCTAATACCGATAGCGGTTCGTTTCTTTCCCCAGGCCTCGGTCCACGGACAGAGCGCCCCCTCCCTTGATCACCAGGGCAAGGCAGATCCCGATGGCGAGAAGGTGGTACTCGAATCCCTCTCCTTTCTGCTGACCGAACCAGTTCATGAAGAAGCCGTGCTGGAAATGATAGAGGACCATGCAAATGCTCAGGCTTGCACCGATGCCGAAAGCCCAAAGGCGCGTCAGGAAGCCAGCCACAAGGAGCAAGGCACCAAGGGTCTCCACCACCATCAGGCCGGCTGTAGACCAGGAGGGAAAGCCCATGGAAGCGAATGTCTGGAGGGTCTGCTGTATGCCTTGGCCGCCGAACCACCCGAAGACCTTCTGGGCTCCATGGGGGAACATGACCACCCCCAGGGCAACCCTGATAAAAAGCTGGGCTGGGCTGTTATCCGTTTTCAGGAATATTCTGAACATACCTCACACCCTCCTTTGTCATATGAGAATCCGGAGAACCTGGCTGAAAAAGCACCTTCCCGCAGGCTGCATGCTACGTTTAATCTAAGCTACAATAATTGACTTTAAGATAAAATAAGGATATAGTACTCTATCAGAATGCGTGGTGGATGATGGTCGCTTCCACCCCTTCAAGAGATGCGCTATCGCTCCACCGGAGGTGGTCCGACGTGCGCTCCTGCCCCTTCAGGGCCCGCAGATGGGAGCTATGAAGGCAGGAGCCGAGGCGTTTGTCAAGGCCTTTGTGGCCGACCCCTCAGAGGCCGGTTTCTCGTTCCCTGGGTAACCCTTGAACCTGAAGACCAGACCAGATCCCTGGCTGCGACCGGAGATCAAACGGAACCTGAGCGACATGGACACAGAAGGCATCTCGTCATCCCGGTGAGATGCCTTTGCGTTTGGTTTTCAAAGGTGTTGTTTTTTCCTGCCCGGGCGCAGAGAAGCCAGCGATGACGATGCAATTTCCCGGCACCCCCGGGAAGATGGATCAACAGGAGGTTTTTAAAATGAGAAAAAAATGGTCAGTCTTGCTGCTTATGGGCTTGGTCATGGTATTCGGTGCCTGCGATTCTTCAAAAGAGGAAAAGGCTTCCAAAGAACCTTCAAAGCCTTCTAAAGAGATCGCCAAGCCGAAACCCACTGAAGGTGCCCCCCCGGAGGCTCTCGCCAAGGTGGGTGACCGCTATATCAAGGTTATGGACTATGAGAAGCAGCTCCTGAGGTTTTCACCCAAGCTCGCGGAAACAGAACCTGGCCGACGGTATATCGTCAACCAGCACGTGGAGAACATCCTGATCGAGAAAGAAGCTGAGGCGCGGGGCTGGACCAAGGACCCCTTCATGATGGCGAAGATCGAGGAGTTCACCCGGAGCCTCTACCGGAATACCTTGCTCCAGACGCTCAAAGAAAATCAGAAACCCGTCTCTGATGAAGAGGCCAAGAAGTATTTTGAGGAGCATGAAGAGGAGTTCATCCAGCCGGACAGGGTTCGCATCAGCCTGATCGAGCTCGGGCCGGACAAAGAAAAAGAAATCAATGCCATTCACAGGGACCTTAAAGGAGGGAAGGATTTCGCCCAACTGGCCAAAGCGAACAGCACCCACCCCAGTTCCAGGAATGGCGGCGACCTCGGCCTGGTGACGCGGAAGCAGTACAAGCACCTGGGGGATGTCGCGTTCACGATGAAATCGGGCGACCTTTCAAAGCCCTTCAAGTCTCCCTTGGGCTGGCATATCATCAAGGTGGGAGAATTCGTCAAAAAGCAGGAAATTCCTCTGCAAGAAGGAATCAGAAGAGCCAAGGCGAGGCTGGAGGCGACGGAAGCAGCGCGCGCCTACGATGCCTTGATGAAGAATCTGAGAGAGAAAAACCAGGTCGTCCTTTATGAAGACCGGATCCGGATGCTCGAACCATCCTCACAGGGACCGGATCAGAAGCAGGGTTCCCCTCAACAGCCCGGGGCCAAGAAAGGCTCTTAGCTTTGATTCGTGAGCCCATCGAAGGGGCGATAACGCCGTTCCGTCGGGAAGAAGGTTCATCCATCGGTTGCGCCTGTTTCTTATCGGATGGGTGACCTTCTTCCGCGGCTTTTCGGCCAATCTCCACAGCCAGGCCGGCTCATCATTTTCTTCAAAGATCTGGATGCCATGAACCATCTGAAAGCCATCGGGTTTGATCTATTCAACACCCTGATTACCGTCGAGCCTCAGACAATGCAAGAGGCGAACGGGAGACTGATCCTCTCCCTCAAGGGGAATGACTTCGCCCTCGATAATGAGCGCTTCAGAAAAGCCCATAAGGATGCGGCAATAGAGCACCTTGAAGGGTGTCGAAAAGACGGCAGGGAGACCCACAACCGCTTCTGGATCAGCCGGGCCCTGGAGGCCTTTGGTTATGACGTCTCCCCGGAAGATCCCCGCATCGCCGAAGCCGTTGAGAGCTATTTTTCGGCCTTTTACGACTACTGCCGGATCATTCCCGGAACCCGACAGATGCTGGGAGGGATGAAGGATTTTTTTCGCCTGGGAATGCTCACCAATTTCACCCACGGCCCCGCGGCACGCAAAATCATCACCCAGCTCGGGCTTGCATCCTTTTTCGACGTCATCCTGATCTCGGGTGAACTGGGTTTCCGCAAACCGAGTCCCGTCGTGTTCCAGAAACTCGTCGAGGGCCTGGAAGTTGAAAAGCACCAGATGATTTACATCGGGGACGACCCGGAGCCGGACATCGTCGGTGCCCGGAATGCGGGCATTCAGCCCGTGTGGTTCACTTTTGTCCGCGACCAGGACATTCCCTTTGCCGCCGGGCTACTCTTACCCGGCCTGTACACCTCTGATGAGCGCGTTCCAAGGATCACAAACTGGGAAGAGCTTCACTCCCTCCTCACCGCTCAACCCAGTTCCCCATAGGCCGCACCCTGGGCACAGGGACTTTCGGTACCCGCTCCCTACCCCTCCCGTGCAGGCGTTGCGACACGCGGTGTCATTCTGCAGAGGATCACCGAAACGCTCTTCTCTTGAGACCGGAGGGTTTTTTTGCGAGCGTTCATCGCATACGTCTCCTGCATGAGGGCGAAAAAGGCCAAGGTCGTTTTCCTCATCTCCCCGCAAAGGATCACCTCTCCCCCAGGCTTTAGGAATTTTCTGAACACCCCCTGAAGGGGTTCGAAATCTCGCTCATGGTAGATCACTTCAGACCCTGCGATGATATCGAACCTTTCAACGAGGTGGGGCTGGTGCCAGTCCAGATGCTCCACCCTCAGGTTGGAGCACCGGTTCAGCTGGGCGTTTGCCCGGGCAAAGGCGAGGGCATGGGGATCGTATTCGGTCATGGTCACGGCGTGGCCGAAGGAGGCGGCCACCACCCCCACCAGCCCGAGGCCAGAGCCGATTTCAAGAAAAGTCCTTTGAGGAAGGACCGGCATCCCTGCCAGTTCGTCAGCCAGGATCAGGGATGCCTCCCAGATTTTGGACCACAGGGGAAAGCGGCTGAACAGGTCATCGCCCTGGGTGAAGGGTTCCAGGGATTTCGGGACAAGGACCTGAAAACGGCGTCCCCGGATGGCCACTTCGGAGATCTCCGTTTCGTAGGCCTTCTGAAATTCGTCGAGTGAGAACATGGCTAACATCCCTTCAGCTTTGCTAATCGAAGAGGAAAAACCGGCAGCCTGCAAGAAATGTTACTATCTCATGAAACAAGTGGCCCTGTCCATGATTCTCCACGCCCTCCGATGTCTCGGGAAAACTTGTTTTTTTTCACTCTTTACCCTAAGCTTCTCAAAGAAACCCTTCGCCGGCCGAAGCTCGGGAGTTCGGATCACCCATAAGGTTATGCTTCTGAGCCGTCGACCGGGGCTGACTTCCACACGGGGATAAACCATGGCTCCGCCGGACAAAAAGGTCATCCATCGCATCCGCGCCCTGAGGGAGAAAATCAACCGCCACAGCCACCTCTATTACATCCTCGACCAGCCCGAGATATCAGACGCCGAGTATGACCGGTTGTTCGACGAGCTTTCAAACCTCGAAATGGCAAATCCCGACCTGATCACCCCCGACTCTCCCACCCAGAGGGTGGGCGCCCCGCCCCTGGAGGCTTTCAAACCCTACAGGCACACCTTGCCGATGCTCAGTCTCAACAAGGCGACTGCGGAAGCGGAGTTCCTTGATTTTCACCGAAGGGTTCTGGAGCTCTCAGCATCCGCCGAGACGGATATTCAATACGCTGTGGAGCCGAAATTCGACGGCCTCGCCGTTGAGGTCGTCTACAGGGACGGCCTCTTTCTCCTCGGTTCGACCAGGGGAGACGGCATGGTGGGCGAGGACGTCACCTTGAATCTCAAAACCGTGAACACCATTCCCCTGCGTCTCATGGGAAACGACGTGCCTGGACTGATCGAAATCCGGGGTGAGGTCATCATGAATAAAGGGGATTTTGCAAAACTCAACCGGGAGAGGGAGAAAACCGGGGAGCCCCTATTTGCCAACCCCCGCAACGCCGCTGCCGGTTCCGTCCGCCAGCTCGATTCCGGGGTGACAAAAAAAAGACCCCTCACCATGTATGCTCACGGTATCGGGCTTGTATCGGGAAAAACCTTGACCCACCACTGGGAGACCCTCCTCTACCTGCGGGAGCTGGGCTTTAAAGTCTCGGAGTACGCAGGGATCTGCGAAAACGCGGGCCAGGTCAAAGAATACTACGACAGGATCCTGAACCTTCGCGACCAGCTTCCCTACGAGATCGACGGCATCGTGATCAAGGTCAACGAATTCGCTCTTCAGAGAAGGCTGGGAGAGATATCCAGAAGCCCGCGCTGGGCGGTCGCCTGGAAATTCCCCGCTCAACAGGAGCACACGATCGTCAGGGACATTGTCGTGAGCGTGGGAAGGACGGGCGCCCTCACTCCCGTGGCCATCCTCGACCCTGTCAGGGTGGGGGGTGTGGAAGTGCGCAGGGCGACGCTCCACAACGAAGACGAGGTCAGGAAGAAAGATGTGCGGATCGGCGATACGGTCGTTATCCAGAGGGCTGGAGACGTGATACCCGAAGTGGTAAAGGTCATCGCCTCCCAGAGGACCGGGACGGAGACGGCCTTTCTGATGCCTGACAAATGCCCTGTCTGCGGGTCTAAAGTCGAGAGGCCCGAGGGTGAGGCGGTCCACCGCTGCACGGGCATCGCGTGTCCGGCGCAGATCAAGGAAAACCTGGCCCATTTTGCCTCCAGGCCCGCCATGGACATCGATGGTCTCGGGTACAGGTACCTGGAGCAGATGGTGGACAGCGGAATGATCGAAGATCCCGCGGATCTCTATTTTCTCAAGAAAGACGATCTCATGAACATGGAGCGCATGGGCGACAAACTCGCCCAGAACCTCCTCGACGGGATCGACAAAAGCCGCAAACCAGGACTCGCCAACCTCATCTACGCCATGGGGATAAGGAATGTCGGGAACCACCTTGCGAACGTTCTGGCCAGGAACTTTGGAAGCATGGACAATCTGGCAGCGCAAAGCATCGAAGACCTGACCCGTGTCCATGAGATCGGCCCTATTGTGGCACAGAGTATTCACAACTTCTTCCGCAACCCGAAAAACATCAGGGTCCTGGAGAAGATGAAAGAAGGGGGAGTCGTTTTCCCGGTTGAAAAAAGTGAGGTCAAGGAAGCCCCTCTGGCCGGAAAAACCTTTGTTCCCACCGGCGGGCTGGACTCCATGACCCGGGACCAGGCGCGAAAAATCATCGAGGGCCTGGGGGGCCGGGTCTCCTCTTCGGTGAGCAGGAGGACGGATTTCGTCATCTTGGGGAAAGATCCCGGCTCCAAATCGGACGACGCACGCAGGCTAGGGATCAAGACACTGAACGAAGAGGAGTTCCTAGCCCTCGTCGGAAGATAGCCCCACCCCACATAAATCCCTCGATTAGTCCCCAGGCCGGCTCCCCCTCGACTGGGAGGTGGTCTTCCCGGCCGACCCCTGGAGGGGGGTAGTCTCTTTAGAGCCGCAACCACCGCCCCAGCCTTTTAACCGGCGCCGAAAAGTCATAGGGTTACGGCAGTAGCCCCGGAGAGGCAACTCTCCGACTGGCTTGGAGGGAATGCGCCTACCCCGGAAAAGACTTGAT
>JAGUZM010000175.1 GCA_020060805.1 Deltaproteobacteria bacterium
CGAGAATGCTTTCTGGATCATTGACCGCCTGACTTCATTTGGGTAGGGTAAAAGCGCAACATCAGCGGAATCCGTCGGACCGGAGGGTTTGAGATGACGATGCGGGATCAGGATAGCCGGGTGATCAAGTCCGTCTGCATGCTCTGTTTCATGGTGTGCGGCATCGATGCTCATGTCAAAAACGGCCGTCTCCTCAAGGTGGAAGGCATGAAAGAACACGCCGCCACCAAGGGAGTCATCTGCCCCAGGGGGTATCATTTGCCCGACTATGTCCATTCCCCCCTTCGCCTGAATTACCCGATGATAAGGGATAGCCGTGGGGCGTTCAAGCGTGCCTCCTGGGATGAAGCCCTCGACACCATGGTTTCCAGGCTCCAGAACATCAAGGAGGCCTGCGGGCCCCAGGCCGTAGCCGTCTCCGTCGGGTCGATTGGAGCGGAAAACATCCTCATCTCGGCCTTTGCTCAAAGATGGCGAGCCGCATTCGGCACACCCAATTTCTTCTCGATTGAAGGGCACTGTTTTCGCGCCCGCATCATGGCCCGGCTTTTCACCTTCGGCACCTACCCCCTTTCCGATCCGGAGCGCGCGGCGTGTGTCGTCCTGTGGGGCCACAACCCGGATGCCTCGGAACCTCCCGTGGCTGCAAAGCTTCACAAGCTTCAATCCGAGGGGTTGAACATCATTGTCATCGATCCGAGGAAAATCCCCCTCGCAAGAAAAGGGATTCACGTGCCCATCCGGCCTGGAACCGACGCGGCTCTCGCCCTGGCCATGATCAACGTGATCATTCGGGAAGAGCTTTACGACCAAGCCTTTGTGAGAGAGCACACCACGGGGTTTGACAAGCTCAAGGAGCACGCGGCAGATTACATGCCTGAGAAGGTTTCGGAAATCTGCCAGGTTCCCCCCTCCGACATCTACAGGATCAGCCGGCTCTTTGCCGGCGCGAAAAGTGCCTGTATCGAGCAGGGCATCAACTCGCTGGACCAGCACATCAATGGCTTTCAAAACAGCCGGGCCCTCGCCATCCTTCAGGCCATCACCGGAAATTACAACAGGCCCGGCGCCTGGTGCCGGAATCCATTCCTGAGGCTGGCGGACTTGAGGCTGCCCGTGAAAGGAGAGCCAATCGGCGCAAAGGAACACCCCCTTTTCCGATCCTTCTGGGGCATGACCTCTCCCTACGGCCAGCAAATGCTCCTTCCGGATGCCATTCTCACGGAGAAACCCTACCCAGTGAAGGCGATGGTCGCGAGCGGCGGTAACCCTGCCGCCGCGTGGCCGGATGGGCAGAAGGTGAAGGAAGCTTTCGGCAAACTGGATCTCCTGGCGGTGATGGATCTTTTCATGACCGAGACAACGAAACTCGCTCACATCGTGCTCCCGGTTTGCTCATCCGTCGAGACCCTCGGCCTGGCGCACAACTATGGCCTCACCATGGGCATCCCCTTTGTCATGCTGAGCCGGAAACTGATCGAGCCCGTGGGAGAGAGCAAACCCGACTGGTGGATCTACTCGGAGCTTGGAAGGAGGATGGGATACGGAGAGCTTTTTCCATGGAACCGCGAAGAGGACGTGGTTGCCCACATGCTCGAACCGAGCGGGGTGACCCTGAAGCAACTCATGGAAGAGCATCCGGAAGGGATCATGTTCGGGGAGAGAGACTTCGAAGTGCCGAAGAAATTCAGAACCCCTTCAGGGAAAATAGAGCTCCATTCCCAGTCCCTGGCAGATATGGGTGAAGACCCTATCCCGGTCCACAAGGAACCCACCCAGAGCCCTGCACGCGATCATCAACTGGCCAAGGCGTATCCCTATATTCTGATGACGGGCGCCAGAATCCCTGAATATACCCACTGGCAGATGAAGCACATCCCCGGGCTCAGAAAGTCTGCACCGGATCCCGTCGCTTGGATCAATCCTGCGACGGCAGAGAGAGAAGGCATCAGGGATGGAGATAGGATCCTGGTGGAAACGAGAAAAGGCGGGATCAGGGTGAGGGCGGCCGTGACCAATGACATGATGTCGGGCGTTGTAAGCTTGACCCATGGATGGGAAGAGGAATTGAACGCCAATCGCCTGACCGAGTTGGACAGTCGTGATTCCGTCACAGGCTACAGCGAGTTCAGGAATCTGGCCTGCAGGATCAGGAAGGCATCTTAGGCCCGGCTGTGTCAGGAATGCCGCGCAGAGCCGACGGGAAACTCAGGGGAGACCCCTTTATCGCCAAACATAGAGGAGGATGGAAGCCATGGAAGGATTGGTTCACGAGATTGAGATCAGGAGGGCAAAACGGGCTTTGAGCGAGAAAAAAATCGCCCATGAGGTCTTGAAACGCATCATGACGGCCGCCACCTATGCCCCGTCATGCTTCAACAACCAGCCCTGGCGATTTGTGGTTGTGGATGAAAAAAGCAGCCTGGAGGCGATTCACGAGTCCCTGGCCGGCGGCAACTACTGGGTCAAGAAAGCCCCTGCCGTCGTCATCGTCGCTACCAAGCCTGAGCTGGATGCCCGACTGAGCGACCGCCGGGAGTACGCCCTTCTCGGTTGCGGCTTGGCAGCGGAAAACCTGATGCTCCAGGCGTTCCAAGAAGGGCTCTTTGCCCACGCAATCGCCGGTTTCGATCCCCTGGTGGTCAAGGCGAAACTGCGTGTACCGGAGGACTACATCGTGATCACCCTGATAGCCCTCGGCTACCCCGGCGATGAGTCACATTTGAGTGAAAAGCATCGTTCCCTGGAGCACAGCCCTCGGGAGCGAAAACCGGAATCCGAGGTCATCAGCTGGAACGCATGGTCTTTTCGGGAATCGGAGTGAGCGCCATGGAAGGCCCTACCTCCCGGTGGGTGGGGCCCAGGCGAGCGCTCTTTCAGGGAGAGCCGACGTTGAGCTTTTGCCCGACCATGATCTGTTGGTTGGGTTTGAGATTGTTGAGGCGCCTCAGTTCCTCGACACTAAGACCGTACTTTTTGCTGATCCCGTAGAGCGTTTCCCCCCGCATCACCGCGTGAACCCGCGCCGGCTTTTGGGCCGGCTTCTCCTCCGGCGGCGGAGTGGGAGCGATTTTCTGGGGGGCGGACTCCTTCTCCATTCTCAGCTTCGCCATTTCTTTTTCGAGGTGCTGTGCCTTCTCCGTGAGGTCTTTTCTCAAGGTGTCCATCTTTCCCGTTAGGCCGGACAGCTCTTTGTTCTGGCCCTCCAACTGAGCCATTTTTTGCTCCAAAAAAGCGATCCGTTTCTGAAGCGGTTGCAGGTCCGACGAACTCTCCCGCGTCATATAAACGATCAGGAGAATCAGAAAAAGAAATACCCCGGCGGCGAGGAAAATCAAGGTC
>JAGUZM010000290.1 GCA_020060805.1 Deltaproteobacteria bacterium
GATCCCAGAGGCCTATAGAGAAATAGGCCAGCCGGTGCTCATTCCCGGCGACATGGGGCGGTGCTCCTATGTCCTCGTGGGAACCGAGCAGGGGTATCAGGAGACTTTCGGCTCAGCCTGTCACGGTGCAGGACGCCTCATGAGCCGGCACCAGGCAAAGAAGGCAGCCCGGGGTAGAGCGATCTACCGGGAGCTGGAAGATCAGGGGATCATCGTCAAAGGAGCGAGCAAGGCGACCCTGGTGGAAGAGATTCCTGAGGCGTATAAGGACGTAAACGACGTGGTCAATGTCGTTCACGGTGCGGGCATCGGGAAAAAAGTCCTGAAACTGAGACCCATCGGCGTCATCAAAGGTTGATGGATGCCTCAATCCCGAAGGCACAAAGGGGGGTGGAATCTGTCCATGAACGATAAAACGGTACTCAATCACATCATTCCTGCACGTGGATATTTTTCTTTCCTTCTTCATCGAGGGGCAACTCTGCGGGTGATCGATCTTGAGGGTAAGCAGGTGGTAGATCTTGTTGCGATCAATGCCCATGATAAAAGGGAAAAACTCTCCTGCATTTACAGCAATGTCCTAAACCGCACGTGGAGTCTGAAGAAGGGGAATGTGCTCTACACCAACTGGGCCAACCCTATGCTTTCGATCACGGATGACAAGGTGGGGGTGCATTTTCTTGGAGGAGGTTTCTGCAGCGGAAAGCTGAACCTGAAAAGGTATAACCTTTCCAACATGCCCAATTGCGAAGACAATCTCATTAACGCATTTCTCCCTCACGGGATCAGTCGCTCGGATTTCGATTTTGACTCATGCTTCAACATCTTCATGAACCTCACCTACGAACCGGACGGGTCCATGAAGCTGGAAGAACCTCTTTCCAGGCCCGGTGACTGGATTGACTTGAGAGCGGAAAGGGATTGCATCATGGCGATCTCCTGCTGTCCTCAGGATCAAAACCCCTGCAACGCCTTTAATCCCACTCCCGTCCGAATCCAGGTTTTTTCGGGGGACGAGAAAAGGGGATCATGAACGGTCGGCAGCGATTCCTGGAAACCATGCGCTTTGGCATGCCCGACAGGGTTCCCTATCTTGAGGAGGGATTAAGAGAGGGCGTGATCGGGATGTGGCGCCGCCAGGGGTTGCCCCGTGACGCGGACATTCCGGAATTATTCTCTTATGATAAGCGGGAGGATATCGAGCCTGATCTTGATCCCCGACCTCAATTCAGGAAGTGGCCCGCGGGGTTCGACGATCTTGAAAAAGCCCGGCGCCGGCTCAACCCTGATGACCCTGCGCGACTTCCGGAACGGTGGCCTGAAAAGGTCAATGCCTGGAAGAATCGCGACCACATCCTGATCCTGTGGGTGCACCAGGGTTTTTTCATCTCCATGGGTGTCGGTGACTGGCGGAGGTTTTCCGAGGTCATCTGTTCCCTGGTGGAAAGCCCTGAATTCATCCACGAAGTGATGGCCATTCAAGGACATCTCTCATCTCGTCTGGCCGACAGGGTTCTTCGGGACGTCCAGGTAGACGCTGCCCTCTTCATGGAGCCCATCGGAGGCAATGATGGCCCGCTCATCTCCCCGAAAATGTATGAGGAATTCGCTCTCAGGCATTATGAGCCTACTCTCGATGTGCTGCGGCATCACGGCGTGGGTACGATCATCTATCTCACCTTCGGAAACCCGCGACTATTGCTCCCGAGCGTTCTCAAATGGGGCTTCAACTGCCTCTGGGCATGCGAGGTCAACATGGAAGCCATGGACTACCGCGACATTCGCCGGGAATACGGACGCGATTTGCGGCTGATCGGTGGGATAGACCTGGACACCCTGCGATCCGGAAAGGAGGCGATCCAGCGGGAAATCGAAGATAAAGTACCCGCCCTCCTTTCAGAAGGAGGTTATATTCCTTTGGCCGACGGCCGGGTGCGGGAAGATGTGCCCTATGAAAACTTCCTCTACTACCGCCGCCTCTTGGAGAAGGTGACCTGCAAGGAGTGAAATCGCGGTTTCTGACCCCATTCGATCGGGTTCAGAGTATCCTGATGTTCCAAGTACGAGGATGCGAACACCATATGAGTCGCAGCTCCTTGTTGTAACGTCGAGGGTTTTTCCTTCTCTGGCAGGCTCAAGGGGTTCCGCCAATGACGGATTTCACATCAAAGCCTCTGATAAGAGGACCAAAAGATGAGCATGGGGATTGAAAAAGACAAAGAAAGCGCTGATGCCCTTCAGCGTATCAGCCATGATCTGAGGGAGAGAGTCAAGGAACTGGACTGTCTTTACAGCATCTCCAATCTTTTTGAAAGGCCGGGGGTCACTCTTGACGAGATTATCAAAGGAACCCTCAACATTCTTCCAGCCGCTCTGCAATACCCGGAAGTCACTTGCGCGCAAATCACCCTGGAAGAGCGCGCGTTCAAAACAGACCCCTTCGAGGAAACGGGATGGAAGATCTCTTCTCCTATTCTGGTCGACGGAGATGAGAGGGGAAGCCTGGAGGTGTTTTACACTGACGAACGACCGAAAAGCGATGAGGGCCCTTTTCTCAAAGAAGAGAGGACGCTGATCGATGCGGTCGCTGAAAAACTGGGAAGACTGATCTGGATCAAACTCGCCGAGAGTTCCCTGAAGGAGAGCGAAGAGAGATATCGCATCCTGGCGGAGAAGGTGGCTGACGGGGTCGCCCTTCTTCAGGAGGGGCGGTTCCTGTTCGTGAATCGTGCTTTCGTCTCCATCTTTGGCTTCAGGAACGCTGAGGACCTGATCGGAAAAACACCGGCCGAGTTGCTTGCTGAAGGATTCCTTCAAGCAGGGGAAGACCTTTTCGATGTTGCTGGTTCGGACTTGCCCGGAGGAAAAGCTTTCCGTACCCAGTGTCTAACAAAAGACGGCCGAAGCCTCTGGGTTGAGGGGCATCACAACGTGATCCATTTCGAAGGAAGCCCTGCTGTCCTCACCACACTCAGAGATGCCACTGAGCGGGTGCTCAAAGAAATCGCCATTCATGAGGAGACAGAGCATTTGAGGAGGGAGAACGTCACCCTCAGATCGTCGATGAAGGAGCGGTACAGATTCAGGAACATCATCGGCAAGAGCCCATTGATGCA
>JAGUZM010000344.1 GCA_020060805.1 Deltaproteobacteria bacterium
AGAGGGTGGCCAAGCTCAAGACGATCAGTTTCAGGCCGTTCTTTCTGAGAAAATCAGCCGGGGATTTCTGTAGGAGGAGGATCTCATACAGAAGAAGACTCGCGGGCAGAAGCAATGCGTTCTCTTTGGAGCCGAAAGAAAGGAGAAAAGCGATGAAACATCCGGTGAGAAAAAGAACCCTTTCCCGGTTGGACTGGGCAATCCGGCATTTTGCGTAGAAATACATGCTCATGACATAGAACAGGCCCGCCAGGGAGGTCATTCTCTGGACAATATAGGTGACGGCCTGAATTTGGATGGGGTGGATCGCCCAAAGCACTGCGCTCAGGAGAGCGATCGAGCGGGCTTGGGATGAGTATGTTTCCGAAAGAGACGGCAGGCACAAGGTCTGGCAGATGAGGAGATACAGGAAAACACTGGCAATGATGTGAATCACCAGGTTCATCAGGTGATACCCGACGACTTCCAAACCACCAATATAATGGTTGAGAGCAAAGCTGAGGCACGCGACAGGCCTGTATAGGCCGCCGCCGGGCCGGCCCGGGTCTGAAAAAAGGGCTCCTTTTATCCCCTCCAGGGACAAAGCCTCAAGATGAAGCCCCTGGTTGTTCACGATGTTCGTGATATCATCCAAATGCCACCCGGCATTCAGGGCATTGGAGTATACGACACAAACGACGATGGACAAGGCGAGGACAGGGAAGAGCATCCTTCGGCAAGGGGTCATTCGGGTTTCAGCGTCGGGGTTTTCTCGCACCTCTCAACATTCCTTGGGAGTGGTCGTCTGGGTTTTTTCCGGCTGAAAAACCACCGCATCCGGTGTTTGCTTCTTGGGGTAGCGGTTCAAAAAAACTACACCCCTCCTCTGCCATCGGTCACGCGCCGCGAGGAGGGGGACTTGAGGGAACGAAAAAAAGCGAACTGGTCGTTAGACCAGTTCGCTCTCTTCGCAGAATCCGTCATCCGCAATTACAGGTTGGTCACAGAACCACCCGGGCCGAACAAGGTGTAAGTCTTATCGCCGCTGGTATGGAGAGAAGTAATCGTGTAGCTCTGCGTGTTGCCCGATGTCACGACGGTCACCCTATCCGTGGTGTAGAGGCCGTAGGTCGAACCCATGATGGCTGAGACGTTCGCAGAATAAGTTGAGAAGTCAACAAAGTACGCTTCCTGTGCCGTTGCCGCGTTCCTCAGGTCCGCCTCCGCCGCAGCGTTGTAAGACCTCATCCTGTAGGCGGAAAATTGGGGGATAGCGATCGCCGCCAAGATACCGATGATGGCAATGACGATCATCAACTCAATCAGGGTAAAACCTTCATTTTTCTTCATCATTCTCGTAAGCATTTTCTTCCTCCTATCTTTCATTACTCCTTATCGTGTTTTTTCAGAACTTCTCTTACTAACAACCTGAAACTTCCTTTCACCTCCTTTCAGCAACTCTTTCGCCCCGGTCAGTCATGATGCTTTCGTTTAGCCACTGTATCATTCAATTCCCATGCCACAGGCCGGGGCTTTCCGTTTTGAATTTTAGTTATGCAAATTCAAAGAGTTATCTCTTATGGGGGGAAAGCCGGTGGCCGGAGGATCGAATCAGGGAGGGGCTTATTTGGCCGAGTTTGACGGATTTTGTAAAAACCTTGACGTTTTTTGTAACTGAGATTTCAAGTTCTGAGCCTTTGAAGATCCGGGGGGGCATCGAGCCTTATCCGTTTTCTTTGTGAAAGCTGACGGGTGGGGCTCTTTGAAAATAAATGTAATGAATTTAATGGAATACAGAGGGTCGCGTCAGCCTCGGCTAACAGAAGGCTCCCGTGTTGCCAGCGCGGCACGTCCTGCCTGTTCAGGAAGACCGGCTCTAAAGGCAGGATTCACAGGCAAGGGTTTCAATGAGAACTTCTTCAGTCAGGAGAGGTGACCATGCCGAGCTTGTCAAGGCGATATCTCAAGGATCTCATGGTGATGCTCAGAAGAGCGGCAGCCCGCTGTTTTGAGCCATGAGACATTTCCAAGCTCTTGAGGATGTAATCTCTCTCGATCTCGCCCAGAATCTGGTCAAGGTTGATCCCTTCGGGGGTAAGGTCTCTCCTCCGCCTGTTGTCCCTGTTTCGCTCCCGCTGGAAGTTGGACAGGGTCAGGCTTTCGGGCAAAACAATATTGGAAGCCTCCAGGGCTACGCTCCTCTCGATGATGTTTTCCAACTCTCTGACATTGCCGGGGAAATGGTATTGTTTGAGGAGGTCCATAGCATAGGCTGAGATCTTCCGGACGTCTTTCCCGAGCTCTGCCGAGTATTTTTCCAGAAAATGCTGGGCCAGGGGGGGCAGATCGCCGTCCCTTTCCCTCAACGGCGGCATGGCAATATGGATCACGTTGAGCCTGAAAAACAGGTCTTCTCGAAATTTTTCCTTGATCACCTCGCTCTCCAGGTCTTTGTTCGTCGCCGATATGAACCGTACGTCCACGCTCCGCTCTTCGGTGCCGCCAACAGCGGTGTACGTTCGCCCCTGGATGACTCTGAGCAGCTTGACCTGAATCGCGGGGGTCAACTCTCCCACCTCATCGAAGAAGACCGTACCCCCGTCCGCGGCATCAAACAGGCCTTCCTTATCCGCGGTGGCCCCGGTGAAGGCCCCTTTCTTGTACCCGAAAAGCTCGCTCTCGATAAGAGTCTCCGGTATCCCTGCGCAGTTGATCACAACGAAGGCTTTGTCTTTCCGAGGACTTTGCCTGTGAATCGCCTTGGCCACCAGTTCCTTCCCGGTGCCGCTTTCGCCTGAGATGAAGATGTTGGACTTGGTCGGCCCCACCCTTTCGATGAGATCGTAGACTTTTCGCATCTGGGGGCTGTCGCCGATCAGGCAGCCAAAGTGCATGGGCACCTTGTGATGGGCTTCAGCCTCATCGCTCGGTTTCGGCTTTCTGGAGTCCAGGGCGTCCTTGACGATCTTCTTGAAATCCCTCACCTTGAAGGGCTTAGGGATGTAGTCATAAGCGCCCTCCCTCATCGCCTCCACCGCAGTTTCCGCGGTGGCAAACGCGGAAATCATGATGACGATCGAATCATGGTTGATGGCCTTCGCCTTTTTCAACACCTCGATCCCGTTGATATCCTGCATCTTGATGTCTGTGATGACGAGATCAAACTTGTTTTTTTCAAGGAGTTCGAAGGCCTCTTTGCCGCTGGCTGCCGTAGACACTTGGTAGCCTTCCTTGGTCAACAGGATCTCGAGGAATTCCCTCATGCTCCTCTCGTCGTCAACCGCCAAGATGGTCTGCGTCTCTTTCCCAGACAACTCTTCCTCCCATGATCGTGATCTGGTTTATTCCTTTCATCGGCTTGCCTATGAAAGGGGAATTCCTGCTCTTGGATCGAATTTCTTCAGCCCTTAGATTATACTCAAAGTCAGGATCAATGATAGCCAAATCTGCGGTCGCCCCCTCTTTTAGAAACCCTCCCCCTATCCCAAGGATTCTCGCCGGATTGAGAGATAGCTTTCGGAGCGCCGCGGGAATGGTCAACACCCCCTCCCTGACCAGGGCGAGGGTCAAGGGGACAGCGGTTTGGAGCCCGATAATGCCGAAGGGCGCCTTTTCAAAAGGGGCGCTTTTCTCCTGGTGGGTGTGAGGCGCGTGGTCCGTGGCGATCACGTCGATCACATCGTCGGCGAGACCTCTCCTGATCGCCTCCACGTCCTCTGGCCCCCGCAGGGGCGGGTTCATTTTCGCGTTGGCATCATACCCGATCACCGCTCTGTGGTCTAGGCTGAAATAATGGGGCGCCGTCTCAGCGGTCACCGGCAGGCCTTCTTCTTTGGCCTGCCGGATCAGAGCCACGGACCCAGCCGTGCTCAGGTGAGCTATATGTACAGGGCAGCCCGTCTCTTTTGCAAGAGATATTTCTCTCTGCACCATTTTCTCTTCACTCGCTGCCGGGATCCCCTTCAGGCCCAGCAAGGCTGACACACGGCCTTCGTGCATGACCCCGCCGGCCGACAACCCGGGGTCCTCGCAGTGTGAAATCACGGGGATGTGGAGGGCTTTGCCCCTCTCCATCGCTTCCCGCATCAGTTCCCTGTCCATCACAGGGAAACCGTCATCCGACACGGCCTTCGCCCCGGCTCTGGCGAGATCCTCAAAGTCGGTCAAGGTCTCACCTTTTTGCCCCCGGGTGATCGAGGCGACAGGGTATACCCTGAGAAGGCTGATCTCTTGGGCTTTGCCGAGGATGAACCGGGTTACAGAAGCATCATCGTTCACCGGGGAGGTATTCGGCATGCACGCAAGACCCGTGAACCCGCCCGCCACGCCGGCCATGCTGCCCGTGGAAATGGTTTCCTTGTGCTCATACCCGGGCTCCCTCAGATGGACGTGCATGTCGATCAGGCCGGGGACGACGATCTTGCCTGCCGCATCGATCACTCGCACCCGTTCACCGGCACCCACAGCGGTCCCCGGTGAGTAAATAACCTGGACCTTTCCTCCGTCCACAAGGAGATTCTTCCTTTCGATCAGGTCCCTCTCCGGGTCCACCACGAGACCGTTTTCGATCCATAAAGCCTTCTCTCTTCTTTCCTGATTCATTCTCGGCTTTCTCCGGTCCTCACCCTAAGACGTTACGCCAGAAAAAACCCCCTTGTCCGATTCGGACAAGGGGGTCCTTTCCTGAAACTCCCTTTGGGGAATGCTTTCCCTGACTGACTCTAAGCCTTCTCCGTGCTTGCGCTTGCCGCCTCAACTTTTTCCTTCTTCTTTTTCCCCTTGGGTTTTTCCTTGGGAGCCTTCTTTTCTTTTTTCTTTTCTGCTTTCTTTTCCTCTTCCCCGGGGAGGATCTGGATGACAGATACGGAAGCCCCGTCTCCCTTTCGCGTCCCCTTCTTGGCAATTCTCACATACCCGCCCTGCCTTTGAAGATAGCGGTCCTTCAGCTCTTCAAAAAGCTTGTGGGCCACCGCCTTGTCCCGGATGAAGGCGAGAGCCTGCCTCCTGGCATGCAGATCTCCTCTCTTGGAGAGGGTGATCATTTTTTCAGCGACTCTTCTCAGCTCTTTTGCTTTTTGATCGGTCGTCTCCAACCGCTCAAACTTGAAAAGCGACGTGACCATGTTCCTCATCATGGCCTTCCGGTGGCTCGCATTGCGACTCAAGTTCTTGCCCAATTTCCTGTGCCTCATTGCTCCAATCCCTCTTCCTTAACCTGGTTTCCCGACTGATCCGGCTTCTTCAACATGGGAAAGTTGTCCAGCTTCATGCCCAAGGAAAGGCCCATTTCCTCGAGGATGTTTTTGATCTCGTTCAAGGATTTTCTTCCGAAGTTCTTGGTCTTCAACATCTCCGCTTCTGTTTTCTGAACCAGTTCGCCGATGTAGGTGATGTTGGCGTTTTTCAGGCAGTTGGCGGAGCGAACCGAAAGCTCAAGCTCTGACACCGGCCTGAGCAGATTCGCGTTGAACCTCTCCTCCGCCGGTTCCTCTTCGCCGTCCAGGGGTTCCGGTTCTTCCTTAAAGTTGATGAACGGCGACATCTGCTCTTTCAGGATTTTAGCGGCGAACGCCAGGGCGTCTTCGGGCAACACGCTCCCATCCGTCCATATCTCCAGGGTGAGCTTGTCATAGTCGGTTATCTGCCCCACCCTGGCGTTGGTCACCACATAATTGACCTTCTGGATGGGCGAAAAAATAGCATCAATAGGGATGATCCCGATCTGGTAATCAGCGCTCTTCATGCTTTCCGCCGACACATAGCCTTTGCCCATTCTCACCTTCATTTCCATATTGAGATTCCCCTCTTTGTTGAGGGTGGCGATGTGCTGCTCTGGGTTCAGAATGGTCACGGAGCCATTCGTCTCGATATCCCCGGCGGTGACGACCCCCTCCCCTTGGCGGGAAAGTTGAATCACCGCCTCTTCCTGGTCAGCGAGTTTCAGCTTGATTTCCTTGAGGTTCAGGATGATGTCTGTCACATCCTCCATAACCCCGGGAATGGTTGAGAACTCGTGCACCACATCTTGAAATTGAACTGAGACGATGGCCGCCCCTTGCAGGGAAGAAAGGAGGATGCGTCTCAATGCATTGCCGATCGTGATCCCGAACCCTCTTTCCAGAGGCTCACACACAAATTTCCCGTAGGACTTCGTCCGGGAATCATCTTCCATCACAATGTTCTTCGGCTTGATCAACTCACGCCAGTTCTTCGCTTTTAGGTCTGCCAACAATACCCTCCGATCAAAGATGGTGCCCTTCAATCAAGCCAGCAGGGGATTCTCTCCCTCATCCAAGCTGGCGTCCCACGACTGAAAAACGAACACAATTTCAGAAGACCTTCTCGAGCCCGCGGCTCAAGAGCAGGCCAAACCCTACTTGGAATACAACTCGACGATCAGGTTTTCCTGAATCGGTATGGTGATGTCCTGCCTGCCGGGAAGCGCCTTCAGGGTTCCCTTAAAGCTATCCCTGTCCATCTCTATCCAGTTCGGAACCCCTCTCCTGACAACCGTTTCCATCGCCTCCAGGATAACGGGAACTTTGCGTCTGTTTTCCCTGACTTCAACCACATCTCCGACCTTAACCTGGTAAGAGGGGATATTGACCTTCTTCTCATTCACCAGAAAATGGTTGTGCCTGATCAGCTGTCTGGCCTGGTCTCTGGAAGAGGCGAAACCCATCCGGTAAACGGCGTTATCCATGCGGCACTCGAGCATCGTCAGGAGATTCGTTCCCGTGACCCCTTTCTGTTTCTCCGCCAGCTCATAGTACCTCCTGAACTGTCTTTCCAAAACTCCATAGAGCCTTTTCACCTTTTGCTTCTCACGGAGTTGCACCTGGTAATCGGAGAATTTTCCACCACGCCCCTGACCGTGCATGCCCGGTGGATAGGGCCTCCGCTCGAAGGCACACTTGTCTCCATAACAGCGGTCACCCTTCAAGTATAGCTTCAGGTTCTCCCGCCGGCAGAGTCTGCACGAAACACCCGTATTTCTGGCCAATTCACTCCCTCCTCTTCACCCTTCAAACTGATTCGGTCGGATCTCCTCCTTGCAGGAGACCGATCAAACGCGCCTCCTCTTTGGAGGCCGGCACCCGTTGTGGGGTATCGGGGTTACATCCCGGATGACGCTCACAGAAAACCCTTCTGCCTGCAACGCCCTCAGGGCCGCCTCCCGCCCGACACCGGGGCCCTTGACCCTCACCTCGGCCGTTCTCATCCCCGCTTCCATGGCCTGCCGGAGAGCGTCCTGAGCCGCCAACTGAGCCGCAAAGGGGGTGCTTTTTCTGGATCCCTTGAAACCCATCCTGCCCGCGCTTGACGAGGCGACCACATTGCCGTTCACGTCCGTCACCGTGATGATGGTGTTGTTAAAGGTCGACTGAATGTGAATGATGCCCGTTGGAACATTCACCTTCTCTTTCTTGCCTTTGCTTCCCTTTGCCGCTTTCTTTACCATCGTGTTTCCTTTATTCCTCGGTTTTCTTCTTTTTGGTCATGACCGCTCTTCGGGGTCCTTTTCTCGTTCGGGCATTCGTATGGGTCCTTTGCCCTCTCGAAGGAAGGCCTTTCCTGTGCCTCAGCCCGCGGTAGGTACCCAGGTCCATCAACCGCTTGATGTTCATGGACACGTCCCGCCTGAGATCGCCCTCCACCTTATGTTTTTCGTCGATGATTTTCCGGATGCTGGTGATCTGCCCTTCCGTGAGATCATCGGACTTGGTGTCCCATTCGACCCCCGCCTCACTCAGTATCCTCTTGGATGAATTCCTGCCTATCCCGTAGATATAGGTCAGGGCGATCTCCATTCTCTTTCCCCTCGGTAGGTCAACGCCTGCTATTCTTGCCAATCTCCGACTCCCTTTCTCTGATGCGGGTTATCCCCCTCTTTTCATGCCGATAACGCTTGTCCTCATCCTCGATCGCTGTGAGCCATGTCCCGTGACCC
>JAGUZM010000429.1 GCA_020060805.1 Deltaproteobacteria bacterium
ACGGCATCCTTCTTTTCTCATGCACTTCAAATCAAAGGAGGTGAGAATATGGGCTTCTTTCAGGAATTCAAAACATTCGCAGTGAGAGGCAACGTGGTGGACATGGCTGTGGGCATCATTATCGGTGCTGCCTTCGGCAAAATCGTCTCATCCCTCGTGGCAGATGTGTTCATGCCGCCCATCGGGCTTCTCCTGGGAGGCATTGACTTCACCGGCTTTGCCTTTACCCTCAAGGAGGCTGCAGGACCGTTGCCGGCAGTGACCCTCGGCTACGGCAAGTTCATTCAGAGCGTGGTGGATTTCGTGATTGTGGCCTGTGCTGTTTTTGTGCTGGTCAAAAGCATCAACCGGTTCAGGGCCAAACAGGAGGCAGCGCCCGCCGCACCTCCAAAGCAGGAAGTGCTCCTCGCGGAGATTCGAGACATCCTGAAAGCCGGGAAGTAGACAGAAGAGATGCCATGGTTCCGCTATGAACCTATTCACCTACGGCTCCTTGATGATCCCTTCCGTCATGCACGCGGTGACAGGACGCGACTTCCCCCATCGGGAAGCCACCCTCAGAGACTTCGCCCGCTTCAAGGTCAAGGGCCAATCCTACCCGGCGATCATCTACCAAAGGGGCACCGAGACGGGTGGCATCATCTATCTTGACATTGATGCTCCATCCCTGGAGCGACTGGATGAGTTCGAAGGCGATCTCTACGACCGGATTTCCGTCGAGGTTGAGGCAAAGGGAGGAGGTACGCTGGCAGCAGAAACTTATGCAATCAAAAGCCGCCGTCGTCACCTCCTCTCTTCCGAGCCGTGGGACCTGGAAAAATTCAAGCAGAATCACTTGCAGGCGTTCCTGGCGAACTACAAGGGGTTCTCTCTTTCGGCAAGGACTTCCAGATAGGCGACCGGCGAAACGGACAGTGACCCTGGAAGCCTGCCGCGAATGGAGACGTCATGGCAATCTTTAATCTTGTTTTAGGTCTCATCTTGCTTGTCTTCGGCCGGAAGCTCTTCTGGCTTTTTGTGGCGATCGCCGGGTTTCTGTTCGGCATTCACTTCGGCTCTTATCTTCTCCCTGATCAGCCACAATGGATAATGATTTTGGTCGCCCTTTGCGCCGGACTTCTGGGAGCGCTGCTCGCAGTCGTGGCGCAGCATGTCGCCTTTGCTCTTGCGGGGTTCTATGGAGGCTCTTATCTTGCTCTCGTTATGGCTCAATCTTTTGGTGTAGGGCGTGTCAGTACTCTCCTGGTCGTTGTGGCTGGCGTGGTTGGGGCAATCATCGCAGCCCTGATCATGAACTGGGCCATCATCCTGATCTCCTCCCTGGTTGGCGCCGGAGCGGTTGTTGATGCGTTAGCCCTGGAGCAGCCGATGAACATCATCGTTTTCCTGGTTTTGGCGACTGTCGGAATCGTAGTTCAGGCAAAGCTCCTGCCTCAACCCAAAGAAAAATAGTATCAAGTTAGAAAAGTGGACGCCCCTATCTTCTTGTCATTTCGACCAAAGGGAGAGATCTTTCTTGTATTAATTCCAGGATTTCAGAGTCGCTTTGTTTCTTCGAAATGACACTGTTGCCCTAACCTCTCCCTTCCGCTTGAAAAACCCCTCTCCCCTCCCCCCTCCCTCTCAAACAGCGACCCGCCCTGAACTAAGCTCCCTCGCCCCCTTTAGGAAGAGGCTAGGTGAGGGGGTGAGGCTGGCAAAATGATGAGTTTTAACCCCTCCCTTTGGTAAAGGGAGGTCGGGTGGGATTTGTTTATTTTCCTTGATTTGCCCCCCGCTTCTCCTTAGAATTTGCAGCTATCACTTCCTGATCTAAAGCGCCCGCATCCAACTTATCAGCCCAGCCCAGTAGCCAGTCGATGTAGCACCAGGCAACAGCCATAAAGTCACCCATCGATTCTCGGAGTTACTTAGAAACTTCACAACGCCGCATTAGCATGTGCCCCAAGAGGCTCCACAAGCCGACGATTAAAGGAGGCTCTATGGAGATCAAATCAGTGGCCGACTACCTCGAAAAGGTTCGGAAGCTATGCTGGTGGCCGGACGATTCACTTGGACTTTTCCGCGGGCAGAGCGATGCAAGTTGGTCTTGTCTTCCTAGCATTTCGAGATCGCCCTTCACACCAAACGGTATCTACAAAAAAGCAGACCAAGATCCCAAACCGGCTGAGTATCGACTCTTCGTGAGATTCCGCGACATGACAACACCACACCAGCCTATGTGGGTTCACGCGCCCAGTGCCGAGGAACAGGGTTGGCGGCAGTTGGTCCCTGCTCAGCACTTCGGCTTACCCACCCGCTTGCTCGATTGGACGACGAAGCCGCTGGTAGCACTATTCTTCGCGCTAGAGGAGGAAAGATATTGGGATTCACCTGGAGCCGTCCACGTCACCACCGCCAACCAAAAGCACATGTTCACTGTCACTGCCTTGGCAGCCAAGGATCCTCATCCACCGCTGTACGAACACCACAAGACAAAGGTCGACTTTTTCATCCCTCCGGACTTCGATCAGCGTGTTACAGTTCAGGGCCCTCTCTTTTCGGTGCGTCATGATCCGACCGATTGCATCGTCCCCATCACCTCCTTTACAGCTCTGGCGAAAAAGAGAAAGAAATCAATCTTCACAGAACTCCGTCACTTGGGAGTCACCCGTGCCAGTTTGTTCCCCGACATGACCGGTGTGGCCAAAGCCCTGCGAGACGAGGTTCCCGATTGGGATCGTGCACTTGTTTGAAATGACACATGCTAAGCGGGTAACCGGGGGATTTTCTCCCCCACTCCCACACCACCCGCCTTCGCTTTTGGAGCTACGGCGGGACGAGTGTATGCCCGGCTTCTCTGCCAGAGGCAGACAAGCTTCAGTATTCAACCATAGGAAAAATCATGTTGCCCCCATATAGCATTCTTGCTATATTGAATCTATGAACTGGGCGATCACCTACTACAGCGATTCAGTTCAGGAGGGCATTCTTGCCTTACCGGCCGGCCTTCTTGCCCGCTATCTTAGGTACGCTGACAAAATGGAAATCTATGGGCCGGATCTGGGTATGCCGCACACGCGGGCAATGGGTGAGGGGCTTTTTGAATTACGGCTAAAAGCTGCAGAGGGAATTGCCCGAGTATTTTACTGCACCATGGTCGGAAAGAGAATCATTATTCTGCACCAGTTCACTAAGAAAACAAGGAAGACACCGCCGAAGGAGCTCGCCTTGGCTCGACGGCGTATGAAGGAGGTGAAAGATGTTGACACACAAGGAACTTAAGTCTCGTGCCCTTGCTCGGGATGACGTGAGGGCCGAATTCGATAAGCTTGAAGAGGAGTTCGCTTTCCTCGATGAATTTCTGAAAGCCAGGGCGGCAGCCGGCATTAGTCAGGCGGAAATTGCCGAGCGCATGGGCACAACCCAGTCAGCCGTTGCACGATTGGAATCGGGTCGAGGCAAGCACTCTCCTTCATTGGCAACACTGCGCAAATACGCGCGTGCGCTCGGCTATCGCATCGATCTTCGGCTCGTAAAAGAAAAGGAGAATGCAGAAGCAAAAGGTCGAACAAATTAGGATTGAGATGATCTAAAGGATCGTTTCAATCCTGGGTTCAAGAAGCCCGGAGCGGCGAGTGCGATACTTAAAGGGTGAACGCAAGGGTTAAGGGGGGTAAGGGCCTAAGTGCCAAGGCCTAGCAGCCCGTCTCCCCTCTTCCTCTCGGCGACTCCCTTCGTTTCCCTTGGAGTATCCATACCATCCATCAAAGGATCCTCTCAACCGAATCGCGGCGGCAAATGATCCGCATGCCCCGCGGTGTGGCGGGACGGAACCGCGGTGCTTCTCCCCCTCTAGCGATTGGCTTTCCTGCCAAATGGAACTTGACAACCTGTAGCCTGTGGGCTACAATCCCTCCATGATCGAAATCCGCAAGACTGAAGCTTATGCAAGGTGGATTGACGGTTTGCGCGATGTCTATGCACGAGCTCGAATTCTTGCGCGAGTTGAGCGCCTGGCAACGGGCAATTCTGGAGATGTCAGGCCTGTGGGTGGAGGCTCTCAGAGCTGCGGATCGATTATGGACCCGGCTACCGGGTGTATTACACACAGCGGGGGAAGGAGCTTGTTATTCTTTTGGCCGGAGGTGATAAGAGTACCCAGGCAAGGGATATCAAGACTGCCTTGCGCCTGGCGCGGAACCTTTAGGAGGGTATTATGGCGAAAACAATCACTACCCGATACGACGTGGCTGAACACCTTCGTACTCCAGAGGACATGGCTGCTTATCTTGAAGCTTGCTTGGAGGAAGCCCATGGGGATGCTGCCTTCATTGCAAAGGCACTGGGAGATATTGCACGGGCGAAGGGCATGTCTCAGGTGGCGCGGGATGCGGGGTTATCCCGTGAAAGTCTTTACAAGGCACTGTCTGGGGAACGAACCCCGGGCTTCGACACCATCCTCAAGGTCATAGGAGCGCTAGGGTTAAAATTGCATGCTGAGGCAATCCCTGTCTCTCGAGCAAAGGCCCAGCAAGACGCTCTAAGGGCAAAGAGTTAGGGCGTCGGCAAGTCGATGATATTTGATCGAATAGTGTAGAAATGGCCGGCTGAAATGGGCCTATAGAGCCTGTCCGACAACTTGCAGAATACGAGCCAAACGTCCATTTCGTTCATGGTTCGATACCTCACCACGAACGGAAAATCAAAGACTTGCAGAATGCTCTAGCCGTTCGCCCTGAGGTATCGAAGGGTGAAGGGCGGCCAAATTCAAGTTGTCGGACAGCCTCTATGATGCGTTTGTTGAAGGCAAAAAGGCCGTTTCAGCTAACAGTCAACGGTGAGAGCGAAGCGACATTATATTCCCGGGTACATCTGGCACATCACCCACCGTTTGCCATAAGAGAGAATTTCTCCTCAAATTCTCTAAGGATCGGCATCGGTATCTGCAATGGCTCTATCAAGCCAGGAAGCGCTATGGTCTGACGATCCTGGACTACATGGTTACTTGCAACCACGTTCACCTGCTCGTCGCCGATGATGGTGACAGGGATGTGATCCCGAATTCAATGCAATTGGTGGCTGGTTGAACGGTCAGGAATTCAACCAGAGAAAAGACCGAAAGGGAGCTTACTGGGAGGATCGTTATCATGCAACGGCGGTAGAAATAGGGGATCATTTGGCGGGATATGTGTCGCAAAAAAATCACATCTTGAATTCTTTCAAGAAATTCATGATGTCCCTTTTGAGTTGTTCTTCAACTTGACGGTTTTTCCCGTTCACCAAGAATCGCGGGAATCTTCCGCTGGCATAGATCGCCTCATTCAGCTTAAACTCTATTGATTCCACCTTGCGGCCGCCGCCCTTGTATTTCATATGGAAGACAAGTTCGCAGTCTTTCAGGTTAGCCGGTCTATCGACATACCCACCAAAATCGTAGCTAATGGTTCCGGTCATCAGGAATCTGGACTTCTCATCGCTGTAATTATTGAAGGTACATTCACCCTTGCATGACAAATAACTCTTGGCCCTGTCCAGGACCAGAGTCGCGCTTTGAGTGATGGTTTTGGCATCGTTTTCATAGGATACTTCAACAGTGTCCTGGTGCCTGAACTTCAGCGCCACATGATCTTCCATTATCGGCACAGAATGGAACCCGGCAAATGCACCATTAAGGGCCTCCACTATCTCTTCGTCAGAAGGACCGAAAAAACTGCAGCTGACTAATGAAAGCGCCATGGCGATGGAGGTGATTACAAGGGCGACATGCTTAATGTTCATAGATCCTCCGGTGTTTCTTTTAAAGAAGATGGCTGTGCCGGCAATCTCCCGAATTCTTCATTCCACGCTCCACCAATGCACGTATATTATCAGTTTTTTGCAGTGATTTCAATGGAAGATGTGGGATGGTCGCAGTGGCGTTCATTTAGAGATAGAAAGCGCTGTTAAGTTTTTAAGTTGATACGCGCTTCCTCGCGGTGATAATGAGGTGTCGAGCCGAGAAGATCCAGAATCGACGCTGCCGGAGCCTTGCACCATCCTATCGACGGCCCGGGGCCGCCTCAGGGTGAAGCGTGATTACATCGCCGGGATTCTGGAAAAAAGCGAACGAAAGGAAGCAATAGGGTGAACGATGTCATAGGAATTGCCTGGTATAAAGACGAGGCTACTTACCGCAGGGCGCTCGCGATCTTTACCGATTCCCAAAATATGCCTGCCACTTTTGAAGACTGGAGAGCTCTTGTCGGGAGGCAATGCGAACTAATTAAGAGCAGTGGCAATATTGCTCTTCGCGCGGATATCGAACCGGAAACATTTCTCGCCTGGTGCGCCTCCCATGGGCATCAAGCCAATTCCCGGGGGAGAATCGCATTCGTCAACCATGTCGAGCTTGAGTATCAGAAGACCGGCAAAGGAACGGTGATTGAATAGCTTGCCACGGCAATTGTCTGACTCTCAACAACAAGGTGGGCATTGACTTTACATGGCATATGTGAAACCAATGACTACGTAAGTCTACGTGAAAGGAGATTCACCGATATGAAGGACATCCGGATAGAGAAGAATCCGACTGAGCAAAGGCTGAAGGACCTCGGTGTCCTCGAATGGGACACTTGGACAAAGGAGGTCTCGCGTTTTCCGTGGCACTACGACGAGAAGGAGACTTGCTACTTCCTGGAGGGCAGCGTCGTTGTGAAGCCTGACAAAGGGGAACCGGTCCACATCGGCAAAGGCGACCTCGTCACTTTTCCAAAGGGAATGTCCTGTGTTTGGGAGGTGCAGGAACCTGTTCGCAAACACTATCGTTTTGGATAGGCCCGTTTTTCAGCACCCAATTATAGCGAGGCACATGGCCTGACCCGTCCTCATGGGCGCAAAGGTTATCATGTCCAATGAAGGGGAGGACTCCTTGATGAGCGAGAAGCTCAGCACGCAGCTTTTCAGGCTTGAGCCGAAGATCCGCTACGTCGCAGTCAATCAAAACGGCGTGATTGTGGAAATGGAACAAAGCCCGCAGCATCCTACCTACAACCCGCACGAAACCGACCGATTGGAGGAGTTGATCGTCAACCCAATCGTGCTTGAGATTACCAGACGGCGTGGCAACATCGACATGAACGGCATCCGCTACGTGGTCATCAGGTACGGTACGCAGTATCAGTTGCTCCTGCCCTACAAGGAAGGGCACGTATCCATCGGTGTCGAGTTGGAGGATGACCCGAGGGAGATTGCGCGCAAGGTGGCAGAGCACCTCAAGCTGCCGATGTGAACCAGAGCCATGAACGGCGGAAATCAACCAGTTAGGAATCGGCCCATGAAAACCACGAAACTTTCTCTTTTCGCCACCCTCTGCCCAGCATTCTTACCGGTGCTGATTCTATTCTTCGCTGAAGGTGCTTCAGCATCACAATCCGTTGAAAAAACCTGGCAGGCGCTGCATAAAGGAGAGGCCGTGGCCCTGATCCGCCACGCCATAGCACCAGGGACGGGTGATCCGCCGGGGTTTCAACTCCGGGACTGCTCCACCCAGCGCAATCTTTCGGAAGAGGGCCGTGTCCAGGCCCGCAGGATCGGCGACTTTTTTCGTACCCGGGGAGTAGAAAAAGCTCTGGTGTTCTCCAGCCAGTGGTGCCGCTGCCTCGAAACCGCCCGCCTTCTGGAGCTTGGGCCTGTTCAGGAAATGCGTGCGCTTAATTCCTTTTTTGAGGAGCCGGCCCGGGGTTCGGAGCAAACGGAGCAAATCCGTGCTTTTCTCTCGACTCTTGTTCCGAAGGGTCCGGCAATATTCGTCACCCATCAGGTCAATATCACGGCCTTGACGGGTGTGTTTCCATCCTCCGGAGAAATCATCATTTATCGAGCAGGAGAAAATGGTCGGGGAAAGGTCCTGGGCCGGTTCACGCCCTGAATAGTCAGTCTGTGGGTCGAGGGAATCTCAACCTGGTGGTGCTGAGGCTCAAATTGCGGTGAATCAGGCCCGAGCCGGGCAATTCTGGGATGAGGGGGAAACGATGAAAGGTGTATCGATTGCCGTCAACGAAGAAAAGTGCAAACGGGACGGTCTGTGTGCGAAAGTCTGCCCCATGCGTATCTTCACACACAGCAAAGAATCCTACCCCAACATAAGGAATCCGGAACATTGCGTGATCTGCGGACAGTGTCTGGCCGTCTGTCCTCACGGTGCGATCGAGCACAGCACGCTCTCCGGCGAGGGATTGGCAAAAATCAGCGATCTGCATCCCGTGAGTGCCGAGGCCATGATGGCCGTTGTGCGCCAGAGGCGATCTGTCCGCGTGTACAAGGATAAGGAGGTTCCCCGGGAGGTGATCGAAGAAATCGCCCGGTGTTGCGGCTACTGCCCGACCGGCGCGCACGGTGGAGAGGGCTGGGTGCGCAATGTGACGGTCGTCACGGGCAGGGAGAACTTGCGGCGCGTCCTGGATTATACTGTGGAATACATGAAGAGGATGAAGAAATTGCTCGAAGGGGTCATGGTGAAGGTCGTGTCCCGGTGGTCCCTGGAAGCGAGAGGGGGGCTCTCCACGCTTCCGGACCTCACCTTGAGGTTGGAGGAATACGAGCAGGGACGCGATGCCATACTGTATCATGCCCCTGCGTTGCTCTTTGTCCACGCCCCCAAGGACACGCCAACCCCCCAGGCGGACTGCGACGCCGCCCTGTATGCCATGATGCTCCTGGCTCATGCCAAGGGCCTTGGAACCTGCTGGATGGGTTGGGTACAGAACGCGGCAGCCGGATTCAAGATCCGATCCTTCAGAGGGTTGAAGGGATTCCTCAGGGTGCCGGAGCACCACAATGTCTATTCGGCCATGACCCTTGGCTATCCGGCGTTGGAACTGCACAGCGTGCCCTTCAGGGAGACACGGGTCACCTGGCTTTCCGATGAATCATCCTCTGCTTGAGATTTCCCCTTTCCCGTGCGGGCATTGGGGCATTGTGGAGCAGTGGTTCCACCAAGGCAAGGGCTTGACACGATGAACCGAGGATCTCTGGAAAAACTTTGTTGCGGGACTTGAAAACAGCGGTATGGACAAGTTCTTCCGCTTTCCTTTTTGCCGATATTTTGATTTAGAATCATGTTCATTTTATTGGGGGGTGAAATGGGATGACGACAATAAAGATCATGCCGTGCCTTGATATGAAAGACGGCCGCGTCGTAAAAGGCGTGCATTTTGTGAATCTGAAGGATGCCGGCGACCCGGTGGAGAATGCAAAGTTTTATCAGAGCGAGGGCGCTGATGAGCTGGCCATGCTCGACATCGCGGCGACCCTCGAAAACCGAAAGACCCGCCTGGAATGGGTGAAGAATGTTGCAGCTGTCATCACTATTCCTATGACGGTGGGCGGCGGGATCGCGAGCCTCGAAGATATCCAGCTGACTCTCTCGGCCGGCGCTTCCAAGGTGTCGATGAACAGCGCTGCCGTCAAAGACCCGTCTCTCGTAAAAAACGCTGCGCGGAAGTTCGGCTCAGAGCGAATCACCGTGGCCGTCGATGCCCGCAGGAACAAGGCCATGCCGTCGGGGTTTGAGCTGGTTGTTTCCGGCGGCACAAAACCTGTCGGCAGGGATGCTATTGCCTGGGCGCGGGAATGCCAGGACCTGGGCGCGGGCATCATTCTGCCCACCAGTATGGACGGCGACGGCACCCAGGCAGGCTATGACCTTGAGTTCACCAAGGCCATCGCCGATGCAGTCACCGTACCCGTCGTTGCGTCCGGCGGCGCCGGAGCGCTCGAGCATTTCTACGACGGGGCGGTCAAAGGCGGCGCGCAGGTCCTGCTGGCTGCATCGGTATTCCATTTCAGGACTTTTCGCATCCGGGACGTGAAAGAATATCTTCGCAGCCGGGGCCTGGAGGTCAATCTCCAACCATGAATAAATACTGGTACATCGTGTGCAACTTCGAACCCCAGACCACCAGTGCTGCAATTTTCGAGGAGGAGCGCCGGAGCGTGGTCGTCGAGGAAAAGCAAAAGGTCAGACGGGGTGAGCTCATAGGAGATTTGGTCCTCGGCAGCGTCAGCCCCGGCAGCTACCCTCACCTGCACTTCGGATTTTTCTACAAGCATCCGGATGACACCCTGGACCACATCTACGAGAACTACCTGAAGATCCGGCGCAGCGACGGCACTGACCTGGCACCCTTCACCGGCCCAGGCTCGCCCTGGAAACCCAGAGATCTGGACATGGAGACCACCTTCTATTGTCCCTATGAATATTCCACGCCGGAGGCCAAAAAGCTCTACGACAGCCTCCCCCGCATCGCGGCCAATGGGGATGGATGCGACTGCATCTGCGCATACGGGTCAACGGCGGGTGACTGCGGGACCTGCAGATGACAATGAAGGGGATAGAGAGCGGCAAACGCCCTCTTCCTAGACTCCCGCCTACGCTCTTTGAGCTATGGTGCCGTAGCCATTCCGGTTGTCGTCTGCATTATGGCGTGACGAGTGTATGTATGGATGCTACCAGACCTGGAAGCAGGCCCTGCCAAAACGGGACCGAGGCACCCCCACGACCCTCCTTGACACCAATCGCCCAATTCTCTAGAGTCATGACATGAAAACAGAGGTCACCAGGGATCATGAAAATGAAAGGCCATGAATCCTCAAGCCCTGAGAGGCTCCTTTCCTCGGACAAAAACTCACTGCGCAGTGAGGACGGCGTCGACCTCACCCTGATCCGGTGGATGTTGTCTCTGACCCCCACCGAAAGATTACAGGTCCTGCAACAAAACGTTCGCTCCATCATGAGGCTGAGGGGTGAGAGAAGAGATACCTGATTTCCTCGAAATCCTGAAAGTTCTATCCAAACATAAAGTTGAATTCATCATTGTCGGCGGCGTCTGCGCGGTGCTCCACGGAGCTCCCGTCAGCACCTTTGACCTCGATTTGGTTCACTCCCGATCCCCGGCGAATCTTACACGCCTGACCGCGGCTCTTGGAGAATTGAAAGCCTATTACCGAGGCCGCGCAACCCAACGGATTAAGCCCGAATCAGGCCATCTCTCCGGCCCAGGGCACCAGCTTCTAATGACTAAGTCGGGCCCTCTCGACCTTTTAGGAACGATAGGAAAGGGGCACGATTACGCCGCATTGATTGAGCACACCGTTGAGCAGGAAATCGGTGATTTGCGTCTCCGACTGCTGAACCTGGACGCCCTGATCCGAATCAAGAAGGAAACGATCACGGACAAAGACAAAGCCATCATCCCTATCCTTGAGAGGACCTTGGAGGAGAAGGCAAAGAAAGGGCATTGATGGCCGAGTCGGACCAAAACAACGGTCCGCCCCAAGACCTGCCTCCATACGTGAAAGGGTGACATTTATGGACCCAGCACTCATTCTCTTCGGAATTCAGGCCGTGATTCGCCTGGGCAAAATCGGAAAAGACGCTGCCGAGCAATATGCCCGGGATGCGGAGGTCCTTTTCCCGGACATCCGCAAACCCATTTTTGATCGGCGCACTTACGTCAACGGGTTTTTCGGGAGCGCCAATTACGAGCACTTCGTCAAAGGCGCCGATGCACCCTTCAAAGAATACTGGGGTTCCCACGGCGTAAAGAAGGATCTCAATTCAATAGACACCCTCTTCGCAGCGGCTGTTCGGATCAAATCCGAAGAAGGCATCGACCTGAATCAGTGGCTTTCCAGCTCGCAGGTTATCGCAGGGGCCACCCTGGTCCAGCAATGGGATCCCCAGAAACCAGCGCCCCTCAGCCCCTTCGCCAGGGTCATCCTCGCAGCGGGAGACATTGCCCTGGAATATGTCGCGGTCAACCCGGGCCTCCTCGGGGCGGGCGGGAGCGGTGAAAAACTCATCGGCGCCTTTGCCCGAAATCTGGGCGACCTGCTGCCTGACGACGGCCATTTCGGGGACAATCACAAATTCGGCGAACGCCTCCTCGGGGTGTTCCTCCGGGCCGGGCTGGATACGATCACCGGCAATCCCGGTTGGGTCGTCTCCGAGGCGCACGTGCAGAAGCTGATTTCTTCCTCGGTCAGGCCCATCGTGGAGGCCCTTCCCGGAAGCATCACGGAGCAGATCAAGTACAGCGAGGTGACGGACGCCCTCATCGGTCCAGCTGCAAGCGCGGCCATGCAGACCATGGCCGAGCACCCGGATGCGTTCTTCGGGGCCGATTTCCGCGCTGAGGCCGCCGTCGGCGCCTTGACCCAGGCGCTCCTGGGCCAGGCGGCCAAGACCGGCCTGGCCAACCAGTTCACGAAAGAGGGACTCATCGAGCTGTACAGAGCCGCTCTCGGGGTGGCGGCGGAAAAGCCCCACCTTTTCCTGCGCGACGACGGCAAGCCCCAGGATCACCTGGCTCAAGACCTGATCGCCAATTTCGCCTCTGTTCTGGCGAAGACCCCTCCCCCTTTCGATGGCACTGTCGGGGTTCAACTTGCCGCCGCGGCCCTTGAAGCGGTGGGTGCCAATGCGCACCGCTTTGCCGGAAGGGACAAGCCCTGGGAGCGGACCGCCGCCGACATGGCAGGGTATCTGGCCAAACAGTTTGCCGAGGCGTTCAAGGCGAACGAAGGTCTTGAAAAGGCCTTCTCCAAAGCTCAGCTGATTGAAATGGGCCGGATAGTGCTCAACCACGTATCTTCCACGCCCGAGATGATTGCAGGGCCGGAAGACGCCCTGGCCCAACTCGTGGGAGCCGTGGCGCAGGCCATGGCAAAGGACGACAGGCTCCTCCTCGCCGGCGACGACTGGCTGGAAATCGTCAAGGTCGCGGCCCGGGAAGCAGCTGCCAACCCGGCGCGGCTCTTCAAACTGGACCCCCATCATCCGGCCGACGCAACGGCGGCCCGGATCATCACGGCTTTCCTGGGCTCGGCAGGCGCCATTCTCGACGAGGAGACCTTGAGAGGGAAAACAGTCCTCTTCGGCGCGACCTTGCGGGAGGCCATCATCATCGCCCTCCAGGCCTTGTCCGGGAACCCGGAAGCTGCCGAGAAGAACCTCCTCAGCGTCCAGCTGCTCATCGCCGCCTTAAACGAATTTGTTGCCAAGAACTCGGATAAATTCGGCAACAGGGAATGGCTGCAGCTTTTCCGGGTCCTTCTCACCTCCGTGCTGGAGGGCCGCGAACTGGATGAATTGACCGTCGAAAGCGCCAACAACCTGCTCGGAAGGAGAGGGTGATGAAACCGATAAAGACTATTTTTCCTGTTCTTTTGGCGATCAGCGTTTTGCTTACGGGCTGTGTCAGCCTCGACCTTCGCCAGGCGAACCATGAACTCGCGGATCTTTACCGGGCAAAAAGCGAGGCCATGGAGAGCGGCCAGTGGGAGCAGGAAGTGACGGTGGACGCCGCCCTCTCGGCCCTGGCCGATGAAGCGGCGCGCCAGGGGGCCGACATCACCAACTCAGAGGTCAACAGGATTTCCTTTTACCGCGTCGCGGCCACGGCGGCCTGG
>JAGUZM010000564.1 GCA_020060805.1 Deltaproteobacteria bacterium
AGTGCTTACCGGTCTTGATGTTCTGACAAAGGAAACGTGGCCGCGCCTCAAAGGTTACCGCCTGGGCCTGCTCTCCAACCAGGCTTCCGTTGACCGCAGCCTGGTGCCGTCGCGAAGAATCATCGCCGGCCTTCTGCCCGGCCATCTCAAGGCGCTCTTCGGCCCTCAACACGGATACGAGGGGGTCGATCAGGATAATATGATCGAAACGGGGCACTCCGTGGATCGCGATTTGAAGGTCCCCATCTTCAGCCTCTACTCCCAGACGAGAGAACCATTACCTGACATGCTCGACCTGATCGATCTTCTCATCATCGATCTTCAGGATGTGGGCACGAGAGTCTACACGTTTTCATCTACCCTGCTCGGATGCCTCCGGGCTGCCGCGAAAGCCGGCAAGAAAGTGGTCATCCTGGACCGCCCCAATCCTCTCGGCGGCGAGATTGTGGAAGGTAACCTGCTTAAACCGGAGCTTTACTCCTTTGTGGGCCCGCATCGCCTGCCCATGCGGCACGGTCTTACCATGGCGGAGTTGGCCCTCCTGTTCGATGACGCTTACGGCCTGCGGTGCGATTTGGAAGTCGTTCCCATGAGGCATTGGACAAGAGCCATGACGTGGCCGGATACGGGCCTCAGGTGGATCATGCCTTCCCCCAACATGCCTCTTCCTGAAACGGCGCAGGTATACCCGGGGCAGGTGATCTGGGAAGGAACAAATATATCTGAAGGAAGGGGGACCTGCCGTCCTTTTGAGATTTTTGGAGCCCCTTTTCTGAGGACAGGAGCGATTCTGGACCGTCTCATACCGCAGTCCCAAGGCGGGTGTATTCTCCAGGACGTCTCTTTCCGTCCTACCTTCAATAAGTGGATGGGCCAGGTCTGTCACGGGTTCATGATCCATGTGACCGATCATCTCGCTTATCGCCCCTATTTCACGTCGTTAGCCTTACTGAAGGCGATCATGGAAACCCACGATCGGTCATTCGCCTGGAAAGAGCCTCCTTACGAGTATGAATTCGAAAAGCTCCCGATCGATCTGATCCTTGGCGATGAGTCTATCCGGAAACAGGTGGAAGGAGAAACAAACCTAATGAAATTGCAGGAGAAGTGGGATGGGGAAATCAGGGAGTTTCTTGATCTGAGGCAACCATATCTTCTTTATACCTGATTGCCGGAAAGCATGTTCGTTCTGCCATGGTTGGCTTTCTCAATCCCCCATCGCTTTCAGGAGTTTCTCTCCTATTTGAATGTATTCACGGCCGAGCTTCTTTATGATCCAATCCTTGGCAGTAGGGGATTTCAATGTTACGGCAAGAAGTTCCTTGATCAGCCGGCGCTCCTTCTTGTTGATCATCATCAGAGCGCCAGTTCTGTCAGCGAGGCCTATGGCTATTTCGTCGCGTTCACCCATGATACCCTGTGGTCACTTTTTTTGGCCGCCGCTGATCCATTTATCTATGGCTTCTTTGTCGAACCGCCAGACTCTCCCGATTCGGATGGCTGGAATTTTTCCTTCTGCTGCGTATTTACAGATAGTTATCTCATGTAATTTAAGATACTTAGCCAATTCCTTGGTGGTCATGATTTGTGGCATTTTAGACTCCTGACTCTTCTGGTCTGGGGCAAACTCATGGCTCGAAGTGTCCGGATTATTTATAATACCTAAACCGCCTAAAGTCAATAAAAAAGTGTTATCATTAAATAAAAACATCTCATCTTTATATAGTTAGTTTCTATTGCCTTTTTCGAAGTTCTATTCTGAACAATTAAGGCTAAGTTTAGCGGTGAAACAAAAGAAGCTGATACTCTTGGTGCTTGTGGCGTTTGCAGGCGCGGCCCTAACTCCTGTCAATTTCGAGAGGGTGAGGCATGTCTTTGACGGGGATACGGTAGTCCTGGAGACGCGAAAGGAAGTCAGGTATCTTGGAATCGACGCCCCGGAATTAGGCCGCGACGGTCAGCCTGATGATCCCATGGCTTTGGAATCCAAACGTGTCAACCAAGCCCTCGTTGGGAACAGAAGGGTTCGCCTCGAGTTCGACCAGGAAAAAGAGGATCGCCACGGCCGCCTTCTTGCCTACGTATTCCTTGAAAACGGGGATATGGTGAATGCCCTTCTCCTCAGGAAGGGACTCGCCCGAGTCTTGGTCGTGAAACCTAACGTGAGGTATTTCACCGTTCTCCTGGAAGCTCAGAGGGCTGCGATGTCGGCGAAAAGCGGCTTGTGGAGCCAAGGCCCTGAACGACCTGAACCCTATTATCTTGGGAGCGGCAAGTCACAGCGGTTTCACAGGCCCACGTGCCCTTTCGGCAAGGAAATAGCTTCATCAAACCGCGTGCGCTTCTCGACCGCTTATCAAGCCTACTGGGAAGGGTTTCATCCTTGCCGGAAGTGTAAGCCTTGAGCCAAGGGGAGGGTCCGGTCGGGGGCTTTGGGCTGCATGCCCTTCGCCTGCTTTTCAATGGTTGGGTCGTTTGTCCTTACTCTGAAGCGCGCCTTATTTCAGCGTCTCAAGCTTCTTCTGAGCTATCTTCGCCTCATTCGTGCCGGGGTAAGTCTTTACGATTTTCTTGTACAGCAATTCCGCGCTCGTTTTGTCCTTGATTTCCAGGAATGCCTGGGCTTGTCTCAGGAGAGCATTGGCCACTTTGTTTCCCTGGGGATACTTCTTGATCACATCCTGAAAAGCGAGAATAGCCTGCTCATACTGCTTCAACCCCATATGGCCTTCGCCGATCCAGAAATAGGCGTTATCAGCCCGGTCGGACTTGGGGTGGGCTTTGAGAAAAGACTTGAATGCCTCGATGGCTTCCTCGTATTTTCCTTCCCTGTAGGTTGCCAAGGCTTTGTCATACTGGTCGACTTCTTTCGTCTTCACAGCCTCCGGAATCACAGGCTGTTCCCTGACAGGCTCTCCCGGCTTCGCAACGACCTGTTCAGCAGGCTTTTTCTCCGGTTGAAGGGTTGCGTCGAGTCCAAGATACTCCTGCTGTTTCTTCACCTTCGCATCCAGCTCCGCAAGCTTGTCCGAGAGTTCCTTCACCCTGGCTCTCATCGCATCCTGATCGCCCAGGTCTCTCTCTACCGCCCGTTTGAGCAGGTATTCGTTCTCTTCAGCGCGGCCGGAAAGCCGTTGAACCTCTCGCTGCATCCGGTCCATTTCCGCTGTCACGCTGGCCACTTCGCGGCCCCGTGTTTCTTCCAGGTTTCTTACCCTCTTGTTCAAAGCAGTGACCTGATCGTTCAGGTACGTCATCTCTTTGTCATAGGCGCATGAAGCAAAAGAGAAAAAAGAAAAAGCCACGATGGACATCGAAAGGAAAAGGCCCTTCCCTTTGACCATGGTCACGTTCATCGACTTCCCCTCTCGCACAGGGCACGAGCCGACCCCCCGGGGGGGGTCGGCTCCGCCGATGTGAAAAAACCCCTAAGACACAGCTTAGCAGTCCCCGGGAGACCTTGCAACCTCCTCGGTGGAAAGCCGCCGTGCTTATCCCTAAGGGCTGGTCCTAATTGGACAGCTTGAACTCGTCGCGCCTGTTCTTTGACCAGCAGGCTTCATTCTGATCTTTGCAGACCGGTTTCTCCTCGCCGTAGCTGATCGTGCTCATCCTGTCTGCGGAAATCCCAAGGGCGTTGAGGTATTTCATAGCAGCCCTGGCTCTCCGATCACCCAGGGCCATGTTGTACTCGTTGGTCCCTCTCTCGTCGCAGTGTCCCTCAATCCTCACCTTGTACGCAGGATTGGCGCGGAGGAACTCAGCCTTTTTCTCCAGCACGGGTTTTGCTTCGGCTTTGATGTCCGACTTGTCAAAATCAAAGTAAATGTGGGTGGACTCGAACACCTCGATGGCTCTCTTGAGGGTCGCATCCTCCACCGGCTTGGGGCTTGGCGCCGGTGCGGGTGCCGGCCTTGTCGCCGGAGCCGGGGCAGCAGGAGCCGCCTCCGCGGGTTTCGTAGGTTCGTCCACCTTACCGACTTTCTTCGCGCAAGAAGCCATCGTGAAGAGCGAGGCAAAGGCAAATGCGATTACCACCAAAACAATCATCGTCTTTTTCATCTCTTTCATACCTCCTCAGATCCCTGATGTAGTTTAGCTTAAACCCTCAGCTAATAGTTAGCACGTTTTAAATTGCAGACAATATCATCTTATTTTCACTATTGCAACATTTTCAATACCTTTTTTCTTTTTTTTTTTGAACCCAGCCCCTCCTCATCTGGCTTTCGGGCCATTGTAAAAAATACGCAGTTACAGACCGTTATCAACCCATCGCCCCTACATATCACCGGCCAATTGAA
>JAGUZM010000023.1 GCA_020060805.1 Deltaproteobacteria bacterium
GCGGAACGCAGCACAATCCGGGCTTGCCTCGTCTGGAAAACGGGACCCCGAGGGCGGCGGCGGGAACGCTCGCCCTGGTCGGGGATCTGAAGAAGATGGACCCGAAATGGATTCGTGCGGTGTCTTACACGGGGTACGGGGTCAGCCTGAGTGTAGCGGTGGGTGTTCCCATCCCCATTCTGGACGAAGACATGATGAAGTTCGTTTCTGTTTCGGACGAAGAGTTAAGAGCGCCCGTCGTGGACTACAGCGAGTTCTATCCGCGGGGCGAAGGGGCGGCGAAGCTCGGGGAGGTGACTTACGCGGAGCTTAGGAGCGGCCGAATCAAGGTCAACGGCAAGGAGGTGCCGACCGGTTGCTTCTCGAGCTATGCCGCAGCCCGGGAAGTGGCGGAAAAGCTCAAGGGTCTGGTCAAGGAGGGTCAATTCCTGCTGACCCAGTTCGTATGTGCCCTGCCCGGGGCATCCGTGGGAAAGGAGGGATGAGCCATGAAGAAGACAAGAGTCGTCCTGTCCTTTCCGCCAAGCAGGGTTGAAGACCCGATCATCTACCATTTGATCAAAGACCACGGCCTGGTCGTCAATATTCTCCGCGCCACCATCGACCCTGGAAAGCAGGGGAGAATGGTGGTGGATTTGAACGGCGAAGAGAATGAAGTGTCCGTGGGACTCAATTATCTCGAGAGCATGGGTGTGTCGGTGGAGCCTCTCGGCGAGGAACTGAAACACGTGGAAGAGAGGTGTACGAGCTGCACGGCCTGCGTGCCCATTTGCCCTACGGGCGCCCTGGACGTGAACCGCCAGGATTGGCTTGTCCACTATGACAGCGCCAAGTGCATCGTCTGCCTTTCATGCATCGAAGTGTGTCCCTATAAGGCGATGGAAGAGTCCCTTCGCTGAGGGCGGCAGAGGGGGGCTAGGAATAAGAAGAGTTCCATGGGGCGTGCCCCATGGAACTCTTCCCGTCTGGGTCTCCGGTCTCAGATGAGTCCGGCGGCAGACATGATCTCAGGGACGACCTCTTCCTTTCCGATAGCCATGATGTGAACCCCGTCGCACATTTTCTCCTCGCGGATCCTCCGAATCATCCTCGCCGTAATCTCTATCCCCTTTTGAAGGGCCCGTCCCTTGGGGGCGGAGGCCATTTCGTCGATGAGCTCCTGGGGAACACGGACGCCGGCCACGTTCTTGTTCATGAAGCGGGCCATGGGTGCGGAGGTGAGGAGAATGATGCCGGCCAGGATTTTCACGGGAAACTCCCTGGCATATTCCATGAAGGATTTGAAATTGTCCAGGTCATAGACCGCCTGGGTCTGGATGAATTCCGCCCCTGCGTCGATCTTCTTCTCGAACTTGATGAGCTGAGGCTCAATGGGGTTGGCCTCCGGGGTGACGATCGCCCCGGCGCAAAAAGAGATAGCCCCGTCCAGGGCATTGCCCGCGAGGTCCTTTCCTTTCTCCATCATCCGCACTGTGGCCAGGAGCTGGGCGGATTCCAGGTCGAAGACCTCCTTCGCTTCCTTGTGGTCCCCCAGGACCGCGGAGTCTCCGGTGAGGCAGAGGATGTTATTGATCCCCCTGCTGTGGGCAAAGAGGAGATCGGCCTGGAGGGCCAGGCGGTTCCGATCCCGGCAGGTCATCTGGAGGATGGGCTCCCCGCCCATCTCCTTCACGAGGAGGGCCCCGCCGAGGGATGGGTAGCGCATGACGGAACTCTGGTGGTCCGTCACGTTCATGCCGTCCACCTTGTCACGCAAAAGCTCGATGTGGTGCTTCAGCTTGTCAAGGTTTGTTCCCTTGGGCGGCCCGACCTCGGAGGTGACCACGAACTTCCCGGATTGAAGGGCTTTCTTGAATGCGGAAACCATGCCTTACCTCCCTGCGAGCGTCCACTTTCCCGGCATCGGCTCTGCCCGGTGATTTCTCGGCTTCTGGTATTTCCTCATGGAATCCAGCCGGCCGAGATCCTTGAGGCGATTGTAGATGAGGGTCCAGACGCAGTCTTTGTTGGTGTCGATCTCGCACTTGCCGTTCTTGGTGCCCCCGCAGGGGCCGTTGACCATCCCCTTGTGGCAAGAGGTGACGGGGCAGATTCCTCCCGTCTCGCCGATGATGCACGTGCCGCACTGGGTGCAGATCTCATCGAAAAGACCGACCGCCGTCTCCTTCCCGATGAACAGGGTATCCACGGCAGGAATGACCGTTTTTTTTCCCTGCCTCGCGATGGTCTGGGCGCCGAAGGCGCAGGACATGATCAGGAGGGCATCGGACAGACGGATCTGGTCGCCGTACTCTTTCAGAGCTTCGGCCGTCAGGTTATCGCAGGCGACGGGCAAAACCACGTCGCCCGTCACCATCTTCCCCTTCCCGGTCAGGGTGCTTCGCATCGCCTTCACCTCAGGCTCTCCTCCCGTCCGGGTGAGGGTGGTGCATGTGCCGCAGCCGATGATGAATATCCGTCCGAGTCCTTCGAGGAGGCGGTCGATCTCCTCCTCAGGCTTCGGTCTGGTGATGGATCGGATCATAGGTTATCTCCTTGTGTTCTTCGCTCCGGTCTCAAGGGGGTTTACGGCGCTCCTCTCACCAGGTGTCCAGGCGCTCCTCCGCCTCCCTCATGGCCCTTTCAAGGTCGCACCTGAGGCACCGTTTTGCTTCATACCAGGCCTCCTCCTCCTTGAAGCCCTTCTCCACCTCGCGGAAGTCCCGGGTCCGCTCCTCAGGCTTCTCCAGGGCCACTTTGGCCCTGGGTTTTTCCTCCGTCGTCTCCTCCTCGAGGGCAAGTCCAGCGTCCAGATGCATCGGTGATTTCTCGTCGAGGATCTTGAGACGGCCTTTTTCTCCCTGGAGGTGGCGGTTGACGGCCAGGGCCGCTCTCCTTCCCGAGGCGATCGCCCGGATCACGAAGGTCGGCCCGGCGGTAAAATCGCCTCCGGCAAACACGCCGGGGACATTGGTAGAAAGGGTATTTTCATCCACCTTGAGGCTTCCTCGCCACAGGGCCATCTCGAGCTGGCTGTCTTTGGTGAGGAAAGTCACATCCGGCGCCTGGCCGATGGAGATGATGACCGCCTCGGTCTCCACGAGCTGCCTTGTTTCTTCGTCAAAGGTGGGATGAAAGCGACCTTCCGAGTCAAAAACACTGAGGCAACGGTGGAATTCGATGCCCTTGACGCGGCCGTTTTCATGGACAATCCTCCTGGGTCCCCAGGAGGGATTGATGACGATCCCTTCTTCCAGGGCCTCTTCGACCTCTTTCTCCCAGGCAGGCATCTCATCCCTCGCTTCAAGACAGAAGATCTGGACATCCTCAGCTCCGACCCGGAAAGCTGTTCTGGCCACGTCGATGGCGACGTTCCCTCCGCCCACGACGACAGCTTTTCCCCTCAATTCCACTTTTTTCCCCGACTTGACGTCAGTGAGGAAGCTGAGGCCGTAGTGAAGTCCTTCGATCCCTTCGTCTTCGCCGAGTATCCCGATCCGCTTGCTCGCCTGGGCACCGGCGGCGATGAATACCGCATCGTACCCCTCCTTGAGGAGATCGTTCACCGTGTGGTGGGCGTCGATCGGGGAACTGTACCTGATCTCGACACCGCAGCTCGCGATGTAGTCAATTTCGGCCTGGATGACCTCCCGGGGAAGACGGAATTCGGGCACGGTGAGGCCGAGCATGCCGCCCCCGACGGGCTGGGCCTCGAAAACCGTCACCCTGTAGCCCATCTTGGCCAGGAAGTACGCGCAGGTGAGGCCCGAGGGGCCTGCGCCGACAACAGCCACCTTCTGCGCCATGGTCACGGGAAAAGGTTCGCTTCTCCTAGGCGCATTCATGAAGTACCAGTCGGCGGCGTAGCGCTTGAGCGCCCGGATGGCCACGGGTTCGTCCAGTTCGCCGCGGCGGCATTTGAATTCGCAAGGGTGAACGCATATCCTGCCGCACACGGCAGGGAAGGGGTTTCTCTCCCGGATGATCTCCACGGCCTGCTCATATTTCCCGCTCGCGATGGCCGCCACGTAGTTGGGGACATCGATGCCGGCGGGGCAGGCATGCTGGCACGCCGAGATGACCATGGAATCGCAGGTGGCCCCTTCGCAACGCTGATCCAGGATGTGCTCCTCGTACTCCTTGAGGAAATACTGAAGAGTGGAGAGGACGGGCTTCGGAGCGGTCTGGCCCAGGCCGCAGAGGGAGCACTTCATCAGGGTGTCTCCCAGTTCCCGGATCAAGGCAATGTCCTCGATTTTTCCGTGGCCCTGGGTGACCCGCGTCAGGATTTCGAGCAACTGGGTGGTCCCGAGGCGGCATGGCGAACATTTGCCGCAGGATTCGGACTGGGTGAAACTCAGGAAGAAGCGGGCGATCTCCACCATGCAGTTGTTTTCGTCCATCACGACCATTCCGCCCGATCCCATGATCGAGCCGATCCGCTGGAGGGTGTCGTAGTCGATCGGGAGATTGAGGTGCTGTGCCGGCACACACCCTCCGGAAGGCCCCCCCATCTGGACGGCCTTGAACTTCCGCCCCTTCGGAATGCCGCCGCCGATGTCGAACACGACCTCCTTGATGGTCACGCCGATCGGGACCTCCACCAGGCCGGTGTTGTTCACCTTCCCGGCCAGGGAGAATATCTTGGTCCCCTTGCTCTTTTCCGTGCCCAACTCGCTGTACCATGCCACCCCGTTCTTGATGATCAGGGGAACATTGGCCCAGGTCTCCACGTTGTTGATGTTGGTGGGCTTGCCGTCGAGGCCCGCTTCAGCCGGGAAAGGAGGGCGGGCGCGGGGCATGCCCCGCTTCCCCTCGACAGATGCCATGAGGGCCGTCTCTTCCCCGCACACAAAGGCTCCGGCCCCCATCTTCAATGAGAGGTCGAAATAAAATCCCGTTCCGAGAATGTTCTCGCCCAGGAGACCCAGTTCCTTCATCTGTTCGATGGCGATCGTCAGGTGCTCCACGGCGATGGGGTACTCTTCCCGCACATAGATGTAGCCATGGGAGGCGCCCATGGCATAGGCGCCTATGAGCATTCCCTCCAGCACGGCATGGGGATCTCCCTCGAGGACGGCCCGATCCATGAAGGCGCCGGGGTCCCCTTCGTCTGCATTGCAGATGATGTATTTGGGCGACCCCTGAGCCCGGCGGGCAAACTGCCATTTGAGCCCGGTTGAAAAACCCGCTCCGCCCCTTCCCCTCAACTTGCTGTCGGTGACCTCCTGGATGACCTGCTCCGGGCTCATGGTGGTCAGGGCTTTGACGATCGCCCGGTAACCGCCGGCGGCGATGTAGTGCTCGATGCTCGTGGGATCGATCCGGCCGCAGTTTGCGAGAACCCTCTTCACCTGCTTCTGGTAGAACGGGATCCGGTCCCTGTGGAAGATCGGGTTTCCAGTCTGAAGATCCCTGTAGGCGAGCCGATCGATGAGCTGGTTCCGTTTGAGCGACCGGGCGACGATTTCGGCTGAATCCTGCGGGGAGACCTCCTGGTACTGAAGCCCCATGGGATCGATGGAAAGGACAGGGGCCTTGACGCAGAAGCCATGGCAGCCGGTTGACCGGATTTCCACCTCCCCGGAGAGCCCCTGCTTCTTGACCTCATCTTTCAGGGCGGCCAAGACATCGGCGGCCCCGTAGGCCCTGCATCCGGTCATGCAGACATGGACCCGGGTCTTCCTCCTGTCTTCTTGGGCGAGGATCTTGTTTCGGTACCATTCCAGTTCGCCGACGGATGAAAGCTTGTGCATGTCTATTCCTTTTCTTCTCTCCTACCGTACTGGGTCAGGATGCTGGAGACCTTGGGCGGCGAGAGCCTGCCGTAGTAGGTCTTGTTGATCATCATCGTGGGGGCGAGGAAACAGGCCCCCAGGCAGGCGACCGTCTCCAGAGTGAACTGGTAATCAGGGCTCGTCTCCCCCTCGTCCAGTCCCAACTCGCGTTTCATGAATCGCAGGATGCTTCTCCCTCCCTTGACATGGCAGGCTGTGCCGCGGCACACACGGACCACGTATTTGCCCTTGCGCTCCGTTGAAAGCCCGGCATAGAAACTCACCACCCCCTGAACCTGGCTGGGGTAGACCTGAAGCATGTCCGCGACAGGCACGATCGTCTCCGGCGGGATGTACCCGAAAGCTTCCTGGATTTCCTGGAGAACGGGAATGAGGCCCCATTTCTCGCGGTGATGTCTCTCCAGAATGGACTGAACTCGATCAGGGTCGACTGCTTCAGGTTTCATCATCCGGTTCCTTTCTCAATCTTCACAGGTATGACGTTCATCCCTGGTACGCCACGCCCGCCCGGTGGGGCGAGGGGGATGAGCGAATTCGCGCTGTTGCCGTGAACGGCCCTCGGCACGTAGATCAGGCCTGCCGCGATCCCCGGGGTGAGGGTGACTTTCCTCTGAATCGCCCCATGCGCGGAAACGATGGTCACGGTTTCACCCTCTCCGATTCCAAGGGACCCCCCATCCTCCAAAGACACCTCCACCTCTTCCCCCGGAGGGTAATCCCTGATGCGCTCTGAGCGAGCGGTTCTCGTTCCGGAGCCCAGGTGGGACCTGGGGGAACCGAAGATAGCCTTGAGGGGATAACCTTCGACCGGGCCTTTGGACGGAATCGGAGAATAGGGAGAAAAAGAAAACACCCCGGCCTCTCCCTCGGGGTTCAAAGGCCGGGAGCGGTTTGCCTCTTTGACCCACGCTGTCCCCTGACTCCTGGCGAGTTCCTGGTATCCGGGCACAAGGGTGGCGATCTCGTGCCTGATATGCGAAAGGGATCGGTATGGGTCCTTGGCCCCCAGCTTCCTTCCGAGAAGGTCCAGAATTTCCCAGTCCGGCTTTGCCTCGGCCGGCAGCGGAACGGCCGGTTCAAAGGATTGGATTCTCCCCTCCATGTTGGTGAAGGACCCGCTTTTTTCACTGAACGCGGCCCCGGGCAGGATGACATGGGCATGCCGGGTCGTTTCGGTTTCCAGAATGTCCTGGACAACGAGGAGTTCGAGTTTTTTGAGAGCCTCGCTGACGCGATGCGACTCCGGAAGCGCCCGGACCGGGTTTTCGCCCATGATGACCATGGCCTTCAGGTTGCCCTTCTCCGCCTCCGCGATCATTCTCGCCACGCCCATCCCGGGATCGGGGGAAAGGTTAACGTGCCAGGCCCGCTCCCAGTGCTTCCGGGCGCCGATCTCCGTGAGGGGCTCGCGACCGGGAAAAGCGTCGGGCACTGTCCCCATATCCCATGCCCCCGCCTCGTTGTTCTCCCTGGCGATCGCATACAACCCTCCGCCCTGCCCCCTCGCGCTTCCGGTGAGGAGGCTGAGGTTGACGATCGCATCCACGGCCTCAATCCCATGTCTCTGGAGGGAGATGCCGTGGCCGATGACGAAGGCGACCTTCTTTCCAGCAAGAAGTTCAGCGGCCTCTTCCATCAACTTCAGATCAAGGCCGGTCACGTGGGAGACTCTCTCAAAATCAAGGGAGGAGAGGGACTCCCGGTATTCCTGAAATCCCTCGCAGAACCGGCCGACAAAATCGCGATCGTAGGACCCTCTGGAGAGGAGAATGCTCGCGATGCCGTGAATAAGCTCGGTGTCGCTATCCGGGTTTAAAGGGAGCCACAGGGAGGAAAACGGGACGAGGTCCGTCTTTCGTGGATCCACGACGATCAGGGGTGTTCCCCTTATCCGCGCAGCCCGCCTGATGTGGTATCCGAGCACGGGCGCGGACTGGGTCGGGTCCGCACCCAGGACAAGGATGACATCGGCCTGATCCAGGTCGGAAAATGCTCTGGGCCTGCCGGTGCCGGCCAGCCTCTCCGCCAGATGCTTCCACACGGGCCGCCCGAACAGGGCGGCCCCGTTGTCCACGTTGTTGGTCGCAAGGACCACCCTGGCGAGCTTCTGGAAAAGGTAATTTTCTTCGACCGAGCATTTGGAGGAGCCGAGGAGGGCGATGCTCTGGGGACCGTAAGTGGCCTTGATCGACAGGAGCTTTTCGGAAACAACGCCCAGGGCCTCCTCCCACGACGCCCTGGTGAAGCCCTCCTCTTTCCGAATCATCGGAGAAACGAGTCTCTCGGGGGCGTTCAGGAAATCGTGGGCAAAGTGGCCGCGCACGCAAAGGGTCGAACGGTTTACCGTGGCGTCGCCGTGGGAAGGGTTGACCTCCACGATTCGGCGGTCCGAAGACCCCATCACGAGGGAACACCCCACCCCGCAAAACCCGCAGACGCTGGGGGCTTCCCTCTGTGGGGTGCCGATGTAGCTGGTATTTTTGGTCATCAACGCGCCGGTAGGACACATGGACACGCAGGTTCCGCAGAAAGTGCAGATGGATTTTTCCAGAGGCCTTTCAAGGGCGGTGGCGGGACGGGACCGGAAGCCCCTGAGGTTGAAGTCAATGGCGCCCACAGCGACCAGTTCGTGATCGGCACGGACGCACTTGCCGCACAGGATGCACTTGGTCAGATCCCTGATGATGAAAGGGTTGGCCTCCTCCAGGCGCATGTAGTGAGGCATCGGATAGAGGCCGGTGACGCCGACCCCCAGCTCCGCAGCCAGGAGTCTCAACTCGCACCGGTTTCCCTTGTTGCAGACAATGCACGACTCAGGATGGTTGGCCATGAGGAGGCGCATGATGTTGGTCCTGTGCCTCCTCACCGTGTCGGTATCTGTCCGGATAACCATCCCGGGTGCGACAGGGGTGACGCAGGAGGCCATGACCCGGCCGCTTTTCTCGTCCTCGACCACACAGAGCCTGCATGCCCCTGCCGGTTCGAGGTGAGGATGATGGCACAGGGTGGGTATCCGGATGCCGTTGTCGTTGGCTGCCTTGAGAATGCTCGTTCCCGGCCGGGTGATGACCTTGACCCCGTTCATCGTGAGGTTGACGTGTTCCATGATGCTACCGTTAAGCCGTCCTTATCTCAGTTTTGCAGCGTCAAGATAGAGCCTGAGCTTATCTTCGGCGCCGATGGTGATGATATGGATGCCCTGGCACAAATCCTTCAGCCCATTTACGATGTCCGCGAAGATTTCGATGCTCGCCTTCTGCCGGTCCGGGGCCTTGGCCAGCTTCTTGATGATCCAGTCGGGGACCAGGCCCGCTTTCAGGTGCCGGTTGAGGAATTGCGCCATTCCGGCGGTCCTGAGGATCATCACTTCCGCGATGATCGGGACCCCGAAGGTTTTGGCCTGGTGCATGAATTTTTCGAAAACCTTGACGTCGAAGACAGGGGTTGTCAGGAAGAAACCCGCTCCGATCTTGGTCATCTCCTCCATTTCCTTCATTTCCAGGTCAGGGACGTCCTTCCCCCACTTGGACTCGATCCCGGACCCCAGGGTGAACTGCGCTTTGGAAGGCAGCTCCTTCCCTTCGATGGTCTGCCCCGCTTTCAGGTGCTCGAGGACGGAGTTGAGCTTTCCCGTGTCCACATGGAAGAACATCATCTCCTGGAGGCTGTCTCCGGTTATGCGGTAATCCTCCGTGAATACCAGGAGGTTTTCGATACCCGCTTCGTGAGCCCCGAGGAGATCCTTCTGCAGTTGGGGGCGGTTCTTGTCCC
>JAGUZM010000245.1 GCA_020060805.1 Deltaproteobacteria bacterium
CAGGGAGCTTTTCGATCGCCGGCAGGATCATAGCCATACGGGACTTCGGCAAAGCCTCCTTCATCCACATCAGGGATCGGACCGGCTCGGTTCAGGCTTACATACGCAAGGACAAGGTGGGCGAGGAGGGCTTCAGGATCTTCAAGCTCATGGACGTGGCAGACATCATCGGGATCAGGGGCTCCTTTTTCAGGACAAAAACGGGAGAACTGACGATCCTTGCCGACCGCATCAGCCTCTTGTCCAAGGCCATGAGGCCGTTACCCGAGAAATGGCATGGCCTGAGCGACGTGGAGACCAGGTACAGGCAGCGTTACCTGGACCTGATTGCCAACGATCACGTCAGAGACGTTTTCGTCTTGAGGAGCCGTATCGTCCAGGGAGTCCGGGAGTTCTTCGTCGACAGGGGATTCCTGGAGGTGGAAACACCCATGATGCAGCCCATTCCGGGCGGCGCGACGGCAAGGCCCTTCAAAACTTACCACAATGCCCTGGGCATGCATCTTTACCTGAGGGTTGCGCCGGAGCTTTACCTGAAGAGGCTTGTGGTCGGCGGGCTGGAGCGTGTCTTCGAAATCAATCGCAATTTCAGGAACGAAGGTGTCTCGATCAAGCACAACCCTGAATTCACCATGCTCGAATTCTACATGGCCTACGCGACTTACGAAGATCTCATGGTTCTCACGGAGGAACTCTTCACCTATCTGCTCACAAAGGTCATCGGGAAGACGGTGATCGAATACCAGGGGCAGACGATCGATTTCGCGACGCCCTGGCCGAGGGTCTCCCTGTTCGACGCCCTGAGAGAGACCGCCGGCCTCCCCGAAGAAGCTCTAAAAAACCTTGACGAGGCGGCAAGCTTCGCTCTATCCAAGGATATCGCCCTCTCACGGCAGGACAATCTCGGTAAAATCCTGGCCAAGATCTTCGACCAACTGGTCGAGCCCCGGCTGATCCGCCCGACCTTTGTGTACGGCTATCCCACGGAGATATCCCCCTTGTCCCGCAGGAATGACAAAGATCCGAGCATCACCGATCGGTTCGAGCTTTTCATCGGAGGGAAAGAAATCGCCAACGCCTTTACGGAATTGAACGATCCTGTGGATCAGCGCGAGCGGTTCCTGCAACAGGTTGCCCTGAGAGAATCGGGGGACGAGGAAGCTCAGTTCATGGATGAGGATTACGTCACGGCCATGGAGTACGGTCTCCCGCCCACGGCGGGCGAAGGCATCGGGATAGATCGGGTCGTCATGCTTCTGACCGATTCACCCTCCATCCGGGATGTCATCTTTTTCCCGCTCATGAGGTCTAAATGAGCTTCCTTCTGTGGCTAAGCGTTTTTTGCGATTTTCCACGAGCCGGATTCTCTTTTTTCGAACCGCGAGTAAACGACTGATTTGGGAGTTTCATGTTTTTTGAACTTTTTCTCGGTACCAGGTACCTCAAGGCCAAGCGGAAACAGGCCTTTATTTCCATCATCACCGTCATTTCCATCGTGGGGGTCATGGTCGGCGTGATGGCCCTCATCGTGGTGCTCTCCGTGATGAACGGCTTCAGGGAAGATCTCATGTCCAAAATCCTGGGCGTGAACTCCCATCTCCTTGTCCTCAGCTATGAGGGAGCCTTCAGGAATCACGAAAGGGTTTCCAGCCAGGTCAACGCCGTCGAAGGCGTGGTCGCGTCCACGCCGTTTCTCTACAGCCAGGTCATGCTGAACAGCGCCGGGAACGTATCCGGTGCTGTCTTGAGGGGCATCGATGCCCTGACAGCCCCGAAAGTCATCAACATCGAACCTGTGATCAGAGAGGGGTCAGTCCAATCCCTTAACAGGCTGTACGACGGGCTTCCCCCGATCATCATCGGGAAAGAATTGTCCCGGCACCTCACGGCCCGGCCTGGCGACACCCTGACCGTTGTCTCTCCTCACGGAAAGCTGACGCCCCTGGGCCGCGTGCCCCATGATCGCAAGTTCCGAGTCGCGGCGATTTTTGAATCGGGCATGTACGAATATGACTCATCCATGGCCTTTATTTCCCTGGGGGAAGCCCAGGACTTTCTCGGCTTTGATGATCGGGTAACCGGCGTGGAGGTCAAGGTGACCGACGTTTACCGGGTGGAGCGGATAGGCGAGGCTGTGCAAAAAAAGCTGGGCTACCCTTACTGGACCAAGGACTGGAAGCAGATGAACAGAAGCCTCGTGTCCGCCCTGAGGCTGGAAAAACTGACCATGTTCATCATCCTGCTGATGATCGTGCTCGTGGGTGCCCTCAACATCATCAGCACCCTGGTCATGGTGGTCATGGAGAAGACCAGGGATGTGGCGATTCTCAGGGCGATGGGAGCCACGGGCAGGAGCATCATGGCCGTCTTCATGTTCCAGGGGCTTCTGGTGGGCGTCATCGGTACCCTCAGCGGGTTGCTATCCGGCCTGGGCTTGTGTCACATCCTCGCAAAATACCAGTTCATCGACCTGCCATCGGATATCTATTACATTTCCAAATTGCCCGTGAGGGTGGAAACCCTGGACGTCCTTTTCGTCACCGTCTCGGCCGTGGTGATCTCTTTTCTCGCCACCATCTATCCCTCTTGGCACGCCTCCCGGCTGAACCCGGTGGAGGCCTTGAGATACGAATGATGTCTGCGGAGGAGAAGTGAGTGCTGGTTCTCGAAAATGTCCATAAGTCCTTCAGGCACAATCAACTCGTGATCCACGTCCTCAAGGGGATTGACCTGGCTATTCACCAGGGAGAGAGCCTCAGCATCACCGGCGCCTCCGGTGCCGGAAAATCCACGCTCCTCAACATCATGGGCGCTCTCGAGCCGCCCTCCGATGGTCTGGTCCGGTATGAAAACCGCAAGCTGAACGAGATGGGTGAATCAGAGCTTTGCAAATTGCGGAACCAGGGGTTCGGGTTCGTCTTTCAGTTTCATCACCTCCTGCCCGAGTTCAACGCCCTGGAGAACACCATGATGCCTGGCCTCATCGCTCGACTTCAGAAGCGAGAAGCGATGGACAGGGCAAGGGATATTCTGGTAAAGGTCGGGCTTGAAAACCGGATGAACCACCGCATCGGCGAACTGTCCGGAGGGGAGCAGCAGAGGGTCGCCATCGCCCGCGCCCTCATCATGAGGCCCAAGCTCCTTCTGGCGGATGAGCCCACAGGGAACCTGGACATGAGCACCGGCGAGACGATCGTGGATCTTCTCCGCCAGCTCAACAGGGATGAGAAATTGACCATGGTCATCGTCACCCATAACCTGAAATTGGCCGGCAAAATGTCGCGTCAGATGGAACTCGTTGACGGCCGGATGCGCGCAGATATGAGGGACAAGGAATGAATCACACCTGCAGGCCCCAGAAAGCCGGATCCTCGGGATTCTTTTTCCTCCTCATCCTGGCGGCATTCGTGCTGCTTGCAACCCCTGGCGCTGCCGAGGAGAAGCGGGTCGTTGCGGTCTTGCCTTTCAGTGTCAACACGCCGGAACCCATGGACCACCTCAGACAGCAACTTCAGGAGATGTTCACCGATCGCATGACCCAGGAAGGGTTTCCCACCGTCGATCCCGCCGAGGTGAGCAGACACCCGAAGGCCCTCCTGCCTCGTCTTGAACCGCGGGACATCCTCGGAATAGGAAAAGAGCTGAAGGCCGATATCGTCATCGCGGGAAGCCTGACACAGGTCGGCAAAAAAATCAGCCTGGACCTGAAAATCTTCGCCCCCCCGGAGGCAAAGCCTCCCTTTTCCGTGTTCGTCATCGAGGACGACATGGATCGTCTCACGGACGGCCTCGACAAGGCCGTCAAGAGCCTTCTCAACCTGATTGCCGGGGTGGAGCAGATTGATTCCGTCAGGGTCACGGGAAACCAGCGCATCGAATCCGAGGCCATTCTCGCCGTGGTGGAGAGCCGGAAAGGGGAAAAACTGGATTATGACAAGCTGGACCGGGATCTGCGGGCTATCTACAGAATGGGTTTCTTCACCGATGTGCGGATTCAGACCGAAGACGGCCCTTCCGGAAAAATCGTCACTTTCCAGGTGGCTGAAAAGCAGTCGATCGGGGTCATCACCTTCAGCGGAAACAAAAAGGTCAAGAGTGACGATTTGAGCAAGGAGTCCGGCATCAAGCAGTATTCGATCCTGAACCTGAGCGAAGTCCGGCAGAGCGTCAACCGCCTGAAGGACTACTACCGGCAAAA
>JAGUZM010000359.1 GCA_020060805.1 Deltaproteobacteria bacterium
TCGACCGATTTCTCAACTTAGGAAGTCCCTTGCACTACCGTTCAAGGCGAAGAATGGAGTCTCTCCTGGAGGCGTTCCTTCTGCCTGCGTGGAAAGTCGTTCCCGCAAACCAAGGTCTGCCGCTCTCAGACTTCATCTATCTTTGCCGTAAAGGATCTTGATCCATACCCTTGACCGGGTGAAGGCGCTTGACGGGGGTTCATTTTCACCATGGAGCCGAAAGAATATGAGCTCATGTACAGGGTCGAGGATTCCCATTGGTGGTACCGGGGAATGGCGTCCATGGCGAGAAGGCTCATCCATGAGTTCTGCTGGCGGGGAAAAAGGCTCCGAATCCTGGATGAGGGATGCGGCACGGGCGCCAACATGGGCATGCTGGGGGAGTACGGCGATGTGATCGGCCTGGACCTCTCTCCCCATGCCGTGAAGCTCTCCCGGAGGCGCGGTCACCCAAACGTCATGAGGGGGTCTGTCATGGCTCTGCCCTTTTCCAGTGAATCTCTTGACATGGTGACTTCGTTCGACATTTTATACTTCGCGGGGGTGGATGATGACATTGCCCTCCAAGAAACCGTCAGGGTCTTGGTCCCCGGGGGAAAACTGATCCTGCGCGTCCCCGCCTTTGAGTGGCTGAGGGGAATTCACGATCAGGAAGTCTCCACGGGCCACCGTTACACCCTGAAGGAGCTTGCAGAGAAGATGGCTCGCAACGGTCTTGAAGTCCTGTTCATCCATTACGTAAACACGATTCTTTTTCCCCTCATCGTTCTGAAACGGCTGGGGGAAAAGCTTCTTCCACCCCAGAAGAATTCGGATATCGCCATAAGCCTGGGACCTCTGGACACCCTATTTCGGGCATGCCTGACCCTCGAATCACGGTTCATGACAAGGATCAGCGTACCCTTCGGCATTTCGATTCTTGCGGTCGGGAAAAAACGTTAGGGAGAGGCGGTTGAAACCTATGAAAAAACTTCAGAGCATCACGGCGTTCTTCCCCGCGTTCAACGATGCGGCAACCATCCCGAGCATGGTCATCTCCGTTCTTCTCACTCTTCAGAAACTCACGGACGACTATGAGGTGGTGGTCGTGAACGACGGAAGCCAAGACCACACAGGACAAATGCTGGAGGAATTGGCAAGGCTTTATCCGCAGGTGCGCATTGTCACCCATCCCCAGAACAAAGGCTATGGGGCTGCCCTCACAACCGGGTTCAGGGCCGCTCAAAAGGCGTGGATCTTCTACACCGACGGCGATGCCCAGTATGATCCGAGAGAACTCGTTGACCTCGTGGCAGCGGTGACCCCTGAAACGGATGTGGTCAACGGCTACAAAATCGAACGCTCCGACCCCCTCCACCGGATCATCATCGGCCGGCTGTATCACCATGTCGTTCGTCTCCTCTTCGGGTTCCGCCTTCGCGACGTGGACTGCGACTATCGGCTGATGAAACGGAGCATTTTTGACAAGGTCAAGCTCCACTCGACCTCGGGCACGATCTGCCTTGAAATGGTCAAGAAGATGCAGGACTTCGGGTATCGGTTTACGGAGATTCCTGTCCATCACTATCACCGGGCCCATGGAAAATCGCAGTTTTTCAATTTCCCCAGGCTGCGGCGAACCGCGGTTCAATTGATGTGGCTGTGGTGGAAACTGGTCGTGAAAAAGGAACACCTGAAGGAACGTCTGGCCGACTGAGAGAACACCATGCCTCGAATCTCCTTTTTCAACCGAAGAGATTTTCTTTGCTGCGCCCTTCTGGGAATCTTTACCCTGGCCCTTTTCAGCGCCGTCATCCTGGGAGGACGGCGGCTCATCGGCGAGGACTTCATGACTTTTTATCTCCCCATGAAAAAATTCCTCTACGATGAGATTTGGATGCACCATTCCATTCCCTACTGGAATCCGTACATCTTCGGAGGAATGCCCTACTGGGCTCATTTCGAGTCAACCCTCTTCTACCCTCTCGGTTTCCTCTTTTGGTTGATTCCCCCTGACCGGGCCTACGGGTATTCCATGTTTCTCCATTTTGTCCTGGCCGGCCTGTTCATGTACGGCCTCGTTCGATCTTTTCATATCGGAAGGCCGGGCAGTTTCGTTGCAGCCGCGATGTACACATGCAACGGTTTTGTGATGGCTCTTCTCTATCTCGGTCACATGTGTCCCATATGGAGCTATATCTGGCTGCCGGCGGTCATCTATTTCCTCAGCCGGGCCACGCTGTCTTCCACCCCCTATGTTCCGGCCTCTGCCGCAGGCCTTCTCTGGGGGGTGCAAATTCTCGCCGGTGCGCCTCAGGATGCCTTTTACACCTTCATCGCAGGAGTGCTTTTCTTGGCCTGTCGCGTGGAGATCCGTGCCGGATGGTCGGCCGGTCTTCTTAAGCCGCTCACCATCGCCTCCCTGCTTTTCGCGGTCGGCGCGGGGGTGTCGGCGATGCAGATCATCCCAGCCTTCGAATTCATCGATCAATCGGTACGGTCAGGCCTTGACAGCTATGATATGGTCACGATCGCATCCTACCCCCCGCAGGGGATCATCACGGCATTCCTTCCCCATTTCTTCGGCAGTTACGCGGAAGACACCCTCTGGGTCGCCAATGTGCCGTGGAGCATCCCCCAGCAGAACCTGTACGTGGGAATCCTTCCGCTGATTCTGATCTCCTGCATGTCTTATGGGAAGTCCGAAAACAGGAGATTGATCCTCTTCGCAGCCACCCTGTCCGCCCTAGCCCTTCTCCTCGCTTTCGGTCGCCATACCCCCCTTTACGAAGCCGCCTATCTCTTGCCCGGGTTCGATCGTTTTCGGGCCCCGTCCAAAATCATCGTTCTCTGGGTTTTCGGCCTTGCCCTTCTGGCCGGCCGGGGAATGGATGATCTTCTGAACGAAAAAAGGGCGAGCCTCAAACGGGCCACCGTCATCTGCGGCGTAGGGACCCTTGCCCTATCCCTTCTCGGGCTCGCTTTTCGGGTTGATCCCAGCCTTGTTTTGAGGTTTTTTTCCCCCTTCATTCTACCCGAGGCGATTCCCGGTAAAATGGCCCTGGCATCAAACATCGTCTCCACCGGGTTCTATCGTCTCCTCTTGGTCGTCACTCTCGTCTTCGCTTTCCTTTTTCTTTTGAGAAAAGGCTCTTGGGCTTTCAAGGTAGGGGTCCCTGGCCTCTGCCTCGTTTTGCTCCTTGACCTGGCATCCGTCACGCACAGGAGCGTGCGTTTCGACGAGACCCTCTTTCACTGGATTGAAAACAGCAAGATCGCCTTGGACGGCAGCATCGGGAAGGACAAAACCCTGTATCGGGTCGGCAGCTTCAGACACGGCATGGGTGCCAATATTGAGATGTACATGGGCTACCAGACGGTGAGCGGATTCACCGCTCTTTTCCCGAGCCGTACTTATGACTACTTGACCGCGTACGCCAATGGCCGGTTGCCCGTGGGATGGGTTTCCTTTTTCTATGGCGTGAGCGAAAATCGTGCGTTCATGGACCTGCTGAACGTCAAGTACGAGATCTCCCACGGGGAGAGGGCCTGTTTTCTGCGCGAGACCTGTCTCCCCCGCGCATTTGTCGTGCCGGAGCATAAAACGGTCCCCAAAGGCGAGGTTTTGTCCTACCTGAAAAGGCCGGATTACGACCCCACGAAGGTCGTTCTTTTTGAAAAAGGGGATGGCGCACCTCAGCCCATTGCCCGTTCCTCTTCCTCGAAAAGCCATGCCACCAGGCTCAGTATTCTTTCCTACCGGCCTGACCGCATGGATCTGGAGGCTTACACCTCGGAGCCTGCCTTTCTGTTCACGAGCGAGATCTTTTATCCTGGCTGGAAAGCTTATGTGGACGGCAAAACAGTGGAAACCCGAAGAGGAAATTACCTATTCCGGGTGATCGATCTACCCGCTGGAAACCACCACGTCTCCTTCCGCTTTGAGCCTCTGGCCATCAAACTGGGGGTAGCCGTGACCCTCCTTACCCTTTTCGCCTTCCTGGGCATCCCTCTGTTCTTCTTTTTCCGCAGCAGGAGTTCATCAAAGAAGTTTCCTTGAGCCAGTTCTCCCTACCGACGCCGGGACTTCCCCCTCCTGAGTGAGCGGATCAACCCTCCTGCGGAGGCGGCGATAGTGATGAGAGAGATGAGGGCGCCAATCCTAAAAGGCCATGAAATGAAATCGAGCTGAACTTCATGGTCTCCCCTTTCGACGGGAATCACGCGAAAAAGGTAGTTTCCGCGCATGATTTGCGTTTTCTTTCCATCAACCCTGGCCTCCCAGCCCGGATAGAATATTTCACTCAACACTAAATAGCCTGGCTGATTCGTTGTAACACTCAGGACGATTCTCTCGTGCCCGTATTCCTTCATGATGCACGAGGAGATCACAGGTTCAGCGGTATCTTGAAATGTTCCTTCTGTCATATCCGCTGCCTCAAGAATGACCGTGCGGAAAGGATCAAATCCATCCCCCTTCATGACGGTGAGAACATCATCCGCAGGCACGATCTTCGTTCCCCCCACAACAGCCGCATAGGGCATCGGTTTTTCAACTTTCTTTTTCTCCCCATTCACAACAACCTCCCGCACATGGAGCAGTTTGAGGAGCTTGGCCGAAGGGTCACGAACGTACCCAAGATTGACCACGTGGTTGTCCAGGCGCCCGTCTTGGCTGGTCAGGATGAAATTAGCATATCTCTTCAGCATCAGCGGATCATAACCCAGAATGGAAGGAAATCGGTACCACAACCCGTCGTTTGGGTTGAAGGGGGCGCCGGCGGCGATCACCCTGCCTTGGCTGGGATCAACAGGGAAATGCCTGATCAGCTCTTCGATCGTTGGTGAAGACTTCGGCTGCCACTTTATCACGAATTGCGATCCGAAGAGTACGAGGTCCACAAAGACGATAGCGGAAGTGAGAAAGATCATCAAAGATGAGTTCTGTTTCATCTTCTTGATTGCCAGAAGAAACAGGAACGATGCCAGGAACAGAATCAAACTCCTGTCTATCGATGAGCTTGTTCTTTGATACAGACTCCCCAAATTTGCGAAAGTCACAGGCGCCTCACCGAAAAGCAGGAAGAGTTTCAGAAAAAACGGATACACAAAAAACTGAATGCCGATCTTCAATGCGCATAGAAAACCCAGGCCCACGCAAAAAAAGGGTAAATAGCCTCTCCGGAATTCCCATCCCCCTTGCCGCACTTGATCGAGCCCTATGCCGGCGAGGGCGGCGATGCTGAAAACGTACAGGAAAATGATCTGGGCGGGTATGCGAAAGCTGTTGAAACCGGGCAAATGGTAGATGACACGGTAGGCGGGATTATATTCCCCAAGGGCGAGGAAAAGAGACAGGAGGATCATGGCCATGAAAAAGACCCCCCACCGTCTATGGGCCTGATCTCTCGATTTCACAAAAAGAAGAAAGAGAGGGAGGATACCGACATAACCGCAAGATTCCCAAAAATGAAACACATTAGGACTCCGCCAGTACGTTTCGTCAACCGGATTTCCGAAAAGGTCGGGAACCAAGAAAGCCAAGAGCTCCTTTGGACTCAGGGAATCGAACGTCGCCATCTCATAGCTCACGCCGCCCCCTCTGGTGGACAGAGCCGTGAATTCAAGGGTGGGCAAAACCTGGACAGCGGAAAGAGAGAACCCGAGTAAAACGAACAACACCGCCCCTAGAGCCGTTCGGCGGGCGCTCTTGTACTCCCCATTTCGAAAGGACTGACAGGATGAAACCAGGAGATATAGGCATGATCCGAGAATGGTGTAGAAAGCAATCTGCGGAAACCCTCCCAGTATTTGGATTCCAAGGACCAGCCCGCCTCCCACCGCATATGGAAGATTTCCCGTTCGAACAAACTTGGCCAGAAAATAGAAAACGAGGGGAATCCATACGTAATTCTGCACAAAAGACAGGTGCCCTGCGTAGAGATGGCCCATGAAATAGCCGTTGAAAGCAAAGATCACGCTAGAAATCAAGCCGGCCAGGGGCGACACGGGGAGGGACCGCATGAAAATATACATGAAGACGCCGCCCAGCAGGCAGTGCATGACGGTGGAATAGGTGTAAGCCCACTCGGGACTGATCAGGTAGTAAAGGAACCCCAAGGGATAGAACATGGAGGCCTGGATATTGGTGATAAACGGTGTACCCGAAAAATCGTACCTATTCCAGAATGGAAGGGAGCATTGAGACCAGAAATGATCATAAATGAACTTTTTCCAAGGAAGGAATTGGAGGACAAAATCGGAACCATCCAGCAAATCAGGGGGGCAGATGATCCTTCGGAAAAAAAGAAGCACCGACAGAACGAATAGTGAAATGACCATTCCCTCAAAAACAAAGGCTTTCTTTTTCATGGAGAGCATTTCCTCTCTCGATATCGCCCTTGGGCTAGAATTCCCTAAAGCTTATGTTTGAAGAACCACAGCTCCTATGCACGAATCTGAAACACCCTTTTCACTCTCATCCCCCACCAGACGACCGCTAGAAAGATGGCTGACGCCATTGGATAAACCCAAGGGGCAGCCCGTGGGTAAAAGCGGGGTATCCCGACAGGCCACCAAAAGGGGACCGTGCGGCCGTCTCTGACCCAAAGAGGCGGGCTGAGGTTGAAATCACCGATCGCCGCCCAAGGGACGTCAGACCACAGGTCGTAGGGAAAAAGCATGTGTTTGAACAACCACCAATTTCCAGCAACGTGGGAAAACACCGGGCTGAAATGGCTTAAGGTATTCGTATCGTAGGCCCACGCATAGGTGAAGACGGGAGGATCCAGATTGACATACCGCTCGATCACGTCGGTGCGCGTCAAAATGTATGAGTAGGGATGGATGGCCACGCCCAGGACCTGGATCCATACGGAAAAGGCCATCAAAAAGATCATCAAGGCTTTCCTCAGCGCCGATTTGTCGCGCCACGATTCGAATAAAATCCCAATGGGCAACACAAGATACGGGGTGATCACGAGCAGAAACCTGGGGCCCCATGCCCAGTCACCGGGCCATGCCCACCACAGGGCATGGGGCACGACGGTCACGATGCAGACCCCGAGGAATAAAAGCGTCTCAAGTCTGTGCCTTCTGAAAAAGCTTCCGATATATGCCAAGCTCAGAAGGCTCACGGGCGTGTAGAGGAAAAAGCTTTTCCCCGGGCTTGCGAACAGTCCCCACAGACCGACGTAGAGGGGCGTCGCAAAGCCTAAGCGATCCCGCCCGGCGTTGTACCCGAATTGGAGAATGTTCCCGTAGCGCACCTCATTATGCCAGAGCTGAAGACACATGAACCCGGCTAAGGGTATCCCAAAAACCGAAACAAGATGAAGAAGGGTGCGCTTTGTAGGGGCACTCGCAACGACGTAAAGGATAACAACAGGAATCGCCAAGCACGAAATCGGTTTGGTAATGGAAGCAAAACCCAAACAAAAGCCGGATACCAGCAGCCAGAAAGGGCGTCCGGTTGAAATATAGCTCACCGCGCCATAGACCCCTCCCAGGATGGCGACATTGAGGGTGGCCTCTGACATCAGGGATTTCGAATAGGGCCAGGCCATGGTACCGAATCCGTAAATCAGGCTCACCAGGAGGGCGTTTGGAATAGAGAATTTCAGGCGCAACCCGAGCCGGAACACAAGGAGGCAACCCAAAGCGGAGATGATGGAGGGGCAGAGAAAAAGCACCATCAGTTCGCTGATCAGGCGCTCATCGTCATCCTGCCCACCTACGCCGGTATCAGGTGAGGACGGGAAAATGAGGCTGTGAAGCGAGTAAAAAGGGACCTGGACAAGGCTCTGTCCCAGGCCGAACTTGAAATAATACGACCCATCCGCGCCTTTGATGATATCCGCTTCGGAGGACTTGTCGATAGGCTCCCTGAGCTGAAAAGAGATCTTCCCCCGCTCCGCAATGCTCATGGCCACGAGCCTCATGGCCGCTTCATCCCCTCCCTTGTACCATCCGGCATTGGTGAAATAATAGACAAACAAAAAGAAAACAAAGAGGGAGAAAGCCGGACTGCCGACCCATTTCCTCACGGATACCTCGATCTTCACACCCTCATCTTTCGCTGCTTTTACTCTAGTCATGCGAATTAGATCGCCACCGGGCCGGAGAAGGAGCCGGATCACTGGCCTAGGGCGTGGTTTTATCCTCCGCAAAATGCTCTTGGATGAACCTCTTGATACTGGGTTGATTTTCGTGGATGGCCAAGGATCGCCTCAAAGCCTCCTCCGAGGATTTCTTATCCCCGAGCTCATAAAGGGCAAAGCCCAGGTTGTTGTAAGAAGCAAATCGATCAGGCTTGAGTTCAGCCGCTTTCTTGAATGAAGCGACGGCGCTCCTCAGATCCCCCATACGATGGTGGTAATAGCCCCAGTTATTGTACACCGCGCTCAGATCTTCGTTGTAAACAAGCGCCCTCTCCAAGGCCTGGCGTGCTTCCTCGAAAAACCCGTGATTGGTGAGAAAAACGGCGGTTTCCGAATGGATGAGGGTGTCGTTGAATCCGATCTCCGCCGCCAGCTTGAGGTTGGTCAACCCAACCTTTGTGTGCCCGTTAAGGATGAGATGCTTGCCATAGCTGAAAAAATAAAAGGCCGCTATCTCCCTGTTCATGTAATCCCTTTCAAAACGCTCATGGAAACTCTCGGCGGAGTAGTATTTCCAGACCCGATTCAGGCCGGAAAGGTCCAAGGAGTCCCCCTCCTTCATAACCCTGTGGAGGAGGCCATAGGAGATCAAGTTGTGTTTTTCCGGCATCTCCATGGCATAGGGGCCAAAAACAGCGTAATACACGGTCCGGCCTCCCGCTTCTTCGATCATCCTCTTTTCGACCCTGTTCCTCTCCTCGTCACGGGCAAACGTGCGGGGCTGCCGCTGGTAGTGCAAATCGGGCATTCTGAAAATGATGTCATACCGGTCATAGAGGGTCACGTCCTCCCGCATTCTCTCCACGATTCTCCCGTAGGTTGCGGGGAAAACGTGATTGTCCCCCCCGAGGAAAAGGATGTCACCCTGCCCTGTCGTTCGGAACATGTTCACCGCCTGCTCGTACCCGGTGTAGTTGCGGCTTTGATTGCAGAGATCCAAGTTGAGCGCCAACAACAGGAAAGGTATGCCCCAGCAGGCTGCTGTGACGGTCGTTCTCGTGCCTGCCCTCAAGGAGGCCATACCACTGCACCACTTTACCATTTCCGCGGTGCCGACCCCGACCAGGATGGCCAAGACGATGCCGGTCGCGAGATGGAAAGGGGTTATTTCAAGGGATATGATGTTGAGAAAGACGGTATAGAAAAAGTCAAACAGGATGATGATCACAAAACAAGCCTTCCATCTCCGGGAACGAAGCTTCAGCCAACCGCCGATCGCGAACGCGAGAAGCGCTGCAAACTGGGCGGCCAGAAAGCCGATCCCCTCCTTTGTCCGGAGAAAATAGTCCCACGGTGTTTTGCTGAAAACATAGGCACTGCGATGAGACCTTCCGGTGACATGAGCCAGGAAGCGCTCGAGGCTATCCGGGTCACCCCAATGAATCGCTGCATCGGCAGCTGTTCGAATCGGCAAGGTTAAGTAGAGAAGAAGGGGTGCCAGAAAGAAAAGGGTACACAAACCAAAGCGCTTGATGTCGAGAAGACTCTTCCTGTCCCCGGACAGAAGAATAAAAAAAACGGCCGGGGCGAGCATCACCGTTTGCATGTGGTTTCCGAAACTGAGAGCGCTCACCAAGGCAAAAAGAAGGAGCCTCCGGAACTCCCGCGTTTCGTCCCACCACCACAGGAGCCTCAAGA
>JAGUZM010000596.1 GCA_020060805.1 Deltaproteobacteria bacterium
GCTGCATGGTGATATCGCCGGTGGTCACAAGAAAGACCCTTTTCCCAGAATATTCAGAGGAGGAGATGTGGATGTTCACGTAGATCGGCTGACCATCCGCCCGGATCTGCTTTGCCCGGTTCATGACATGGCTCGTCCTGATCGTGGCTCCGATGTCTTCCCGATCTTCCTCCGGAAAGAGACTGAGGAAAGACGTGTGCAGAAGCTCCTCTTTAGGAAAGCCATAGACCCCATGGACACTGTCATTGCAGTCCAGGACCTCCAGAGTTTCATGGTCCAGGACGAAGGTCGGGTTGGGAATCGTGTTAAAAATAGTCCGGTACTTCTGTTCCGACTTCTTCGCTTCCTTCTCGAGAAACCTCATGTGGGTCAAATCGAGGCTCATTTCCATGGCAGCGATCACTTCTCCGTGGGAGTTCTTGATCGGGGAAGTTCTCACCATCCAGTAGGATTCTGTCCCGTCACTCGCCACGGCCGCTTCCTCGCTGAAATGGGGCTCCCCGTCTTCAAAGGTTTTGATGACCGGGCAGATCTCGCAGCGATCGGAACGCCCTTTGTACGCCCTGTAGCAGTAGTCGCCGGCCTGCGGGGAAAAGCGATTCTGGAACTCGAGGTTGGATCGGATGATCTTGAGGTTTCTGTCCTGAACAGTGATGTAGCAAGGGGATCCCTCAAACAGGGTCTGATACTCATACCGCTGTTTCTTGAGTTCCTCCTGTTTTTCGCCGATCATTCTGCGCATCTGGTCGATCGCTTTTGCCAGTTCCCCGATCTCATCAGGCCGGTCGACCGCGACTTTGTTGTCGTATTGCCCGTCACCGATTTGGCGGGTTTCGGCGATGAGCTTCTTGATGGGGCGATTCACGAAGCGCACCAGAAACAGGCTGATGATGACCGCTGTCAAAAGAAACAGGAGAACAGCCAACCCTGCGATCTCCTTGGCGTGGGAGAGGATCCTCGTATCCGTGCTCTCCAGGGAGACCATGAAGTCCATGAGGCCCAGGACCCTCTTGTCCGATGGGTGAACATGACAGGGAGCGGTAGAACAGGCGGGCTCATTGTAGATGGGGCTGATGATGCCAAGTTTGCGGTCAGAGTCACGGGAGTCAAGGATCCTGACTCTCTCTGCTAATTTGACCGTTTCCCGGGGAGGGTCCTGCCTGTGGCAGATGACACAAGCTTCTGTTTGGGTGTCGATGCTCCGGTGAACATCCCCGGCGATGTTCGAGAACTCGATCACCCCCTCCTTGTTGATGATCCGTATAAACTCGACTTCCTTCTGCTGGGCGATGTTCCCGATGATCTGGGTGATGTCCTCCCTGGCATTGAGCATCATGGCGTAGCGGGTTCCGAGGACGATGGTGTTCCCCAGACGCTCGACCTCGATGACCCTCTGGTTCAGGGCGTCTTCCTTCTGGAAACGGATGTTGAAATAAGCCCAGGTGATGACGCTCAAGAGAAGGATCAACCCTACCCAGAAAACCAGGCGGAAGCTCAGACTGTCAAAAAATTCACGAAGTGGTCGCAACTCAGCCCGTTACTTGATATGGTCGTCAATGCCTCCCGGCCCGGAGGAAAACCATTCCTGGGGCGTCGAATCCTCTATGATTCGGTCTCGGCCTCGTCGTCTTCCTTGGGGATCATCTCTTCAGGAATGGCCATGTGCTCCGCGATCGCCTCCTTGAAATGGATCGCCTTGGCATCGATTTTGTGCTCCTTGATGAGGTCCCTGATTTGGTCGATGCAATTGTGGCACGGGACCAGGACGAGTTTTGCCCCCGTGGCTTTGATCTGCTCGGCTTTGACCTTGCCGCCCGCCATGCGGTGCTTTCTCATCTCCCCGCCCATCGGTATGGCGCCGCCGCCGCCGCAACAGCAGTAATTGTAATTGCCCTGGTACGTCATGGGCCGGAAATCCTCCGAGAGCATTTCGGCCAGACGCCGGTTCTTCAGCGCGAGCCCGCCGTTCCGGATCACGTTGCAGGGATCCTGGACCGTGGTCGGCACCTTGATCTTTTCCTTGAGCTTGATCCGGCCGTCCCGGATGTAGTCGTGAAAAAGCTCCACGGAATGGATCACTTCTTGTTTGGGGGTGTAACCCAACCAGGTGGGCGCTTCGTACCGAAGCGCTCGGTAAGCGTGGCCTCACTCCGTTATGGCGACCTGTTGCACCCCCAGTTCTTCAGCCCTCTTGAAAGTATTCTCCACGACCATCCTGGCCGACGGCACGTCGTTGATGAACATGGCGAGGTTCGTGTCGTCCCACCCTTTTTGACTGGGGAAAGTCCAGTCCTCGCCCGCCACATGGAATATCTTGGCCACCTCCATGATGTCTTGGGGGTAGAACTTGGGCTCTCGGGCGTTGACCGTGTACATGATTTTTGCGCCCTTCTTGTCGATGGGAATCTTGAGCCCCACCAGCTCTTCTGCGGTCTCCTCTTCGCACCACTGCAAGGTTTCGATCCAGTCCTCGTCGGTCACAGCCATCTGGTTGCCGAATTCCTTGTAATTCTCGACCGCTTTGCGCAGGCCCTCGGGCGCGATGCCGAGAGATGTCAGCAGCCCTCGGGTCGTGGAAATGAGAAAGGCGATGTCGATGCCGAAAGGGCAGTAAAGGCTGCACCGCCGGCACACGTTACACTCGTAGTAAACGGTGTTGTAAACTTGCTGGAGAAAATCCTTGTCCACGCGGCCCTTTCTCTTCAGGATCTCTTTCAGGAACCGGACCTTGTAGGCAGGGATCATCTTGGGGTCTTTGTCGTTGGCGAGATAATAGTGGCATGTGTCGGCACACATGCCGCAGTGGGTGCAAATCTCGACCCAGGTTTTGAATCGCGCACCCATTCTGGGCTTGAGATAGTCCATAACGGCAGTCGGGTTAATGGGCTCTGTCATAAATCAACTCCTTGTCAAAAGGTCAGGGAAGGCTCGTTTCGAACCCTCCCGGGTCTACATCGAATATCCCCTTCGTCCGAATTCAACGCCCGTTGCTGCTCTGGAGAAGAAAAACAGGATAGAGTGGGATAGACGGGTTAGCGGTATCAATATAAGCATCAATTCGCCTGAGAGCATGTGAAGGAGAGACATATTTTCCCCGAAGAAAGGGACGCTTTCAAGGGTGCCGTGGGTGAGGAAATAACCGGTCAGGAAGGGCAGGGCAGTGACAAGGATGAGAAGATAGTCTGAAACGGTAGATATGAGGCGGAGGTCCGGCGAAATGAGGCGTCTCAGGATGAAGTACACGGAGATGGCCAGAAGAATAAGCGTCATCCAATCCGCCCATGCGCCGGGAAGGGATCTCCATGACCATTCAAACCTGGACATCTCCCACAGGGAAATATGTCCCGAGAGCCAGATGGGGACCGCAATCAGACAGATGTGAAAAACGTACACCAGAATCGCGAAGAGGGGATTCTTGGCCAAGTCTTTGTTGAGGGGCAGCAACCACCTGAACCAGGTGGCCAGGACCCACTTCCAGCTGAAATACTGATAAAAAGGCTTATCCTTTTTGCTCGATATGAAAAAGACAAGGACAACCCTCATGATGGTGCCGATGATGAAAGTCAGGCATGCGATCCAGAGCAGGGGGCCCTCTACGAAAGCGTAAAAGTCCATGGTGTTCTTTATCTCCTTCCTTTTGGGACATTTTCCGGGTTCCCCTGGCGCCGAATTTCGCCAGGAAGAAGGTCTCATCTACTGAAAATGATTAAAGATTAAAATTTATACGCCTCCGGCGTCCTTAGTCAACAGGAAAATCGAAAGCATGAAGGTTTCGGGTTGTCCCTGGTAGAAAGGCGGTAGGGTGGCGGGATGACTCGGGTCCTAAGCTTCCTCTTCGTCAGGGTAGAGGTGGGCTATGGACTTGAACACATCCAGGCTGGAGAGGAAGGCATCGATCATTTCCGGGTCAAACTGCTTGCCCGAGAGGTTTTTCATTTCCTCCAGGACCCGGCCTTCGTCCCAGCGTTCCTTGTAAGACCGGCGCGATGAGAGGGCATCGTAGACGTCAGCGACTGCCACGATCCTTCCGAACAGAGGAATCTCCTCCTTTTTTTTCGGGCGAGGACGCTTTCTTTTGCCCGGAGAGCTCTGGATGTCCCCTTCTGTGAA
>JAGUZM010000496.1 GCA_020060805.1 Deltaproteobacteria bacterium
CGGGAGGTCCCGCCTGTTTTAACCCTGAGCCGGTGGCCCCCTTTTTTGACGCCTTCCTGATCGGAGACGGGGAAGAAGGGTCCCTTGAAATATGCCGGGTGATCAGGCAGGCCAAAGCGGGCAGGGCTATGGGGAAGGAGGAGATCCTGAGGGGGCTCGCAGCCATCCGAGGCGTCTACGTGCCCACGCTGTTTGAGACGAGCTATGAACCGGACGGCATGGTGAAGGCCATCAAGCCTCTCCTCGAGGGGTATCCTTCCGTGAAAAAAGCGATGGTTCCGGATATCAACCGGTTCAGCCCTCCTGAGCGACAGGTGGTTCCCTTCATGGAGGTGATTCATGACAGGCTGGCGATCGAGATCTCCAGGGGGTGCACCAGGGGTTGTCGTTTCTGCCAAGCGGGCATGATCTACCGCCCCGTGAGAGAGCGGGATCCCCAGGCGGTCATCATCCACGCGGAAAAGGCTCTGAGAAACACGGGTTTTGAGGAAATCTCGCTCCTTTCTTTGAGTTCCGGCGACTACGGGTGTCTGGGCCCCCTGTTGAAGCACCTGATGGACCGGCAATCCAAGCAAAAGGTGGCTCTCAGCCTTCCCTCCATGAGGATCGACAGCCTGGACCCTGCATGGTTTGAGGAGATCAAGAGGGTTCGGAAGACCGGGTTTACCCTCGCCCCGGAAGCCGGGAATGACAGGCTCCGCAGAGTGATCAACAAGAATCTGACGAACGAAGAGATCATCCGAATATCACGACAGGTTTTCGAGGCGGGATGGGGCCTGTTGAAGCTCTATTTTATGGTCGGGCTTCCGACGGAGGGGGACGAAGACCTGGAAGATATCGGCCGCCTTGCAAAGGAGATCTCCCGGAGTGCGAGAGGGAAACGACACCATGCGAAACTGAACCTGGGGGTCGCCTCTTTCGTGCCCAAGCCTCATACGCCCTTCATGTGGGCGCCACAGATTTCTGTTGAGGAAAGCTGGAGACGAATCCGGCTGATTCAGGACAGGCTGAAAAACAGCCCGGTTCACGTGAAATGGAACCAACCGGAGATGAGCTGGCTTGAGGGCATTTTCTCCAGAGGGGATCGGAGGGCCGCGAGGGCCTTGCTTCTCGCATGGAAAAAGGGTGCCCGGTTCGATGCCTGGAGCGAGCACTTCAAGCTCGATCTATGGAAGAGCGCTTTCGAGGAAGCGGGCCTGGCTCCTGACTTTTACCTCCACCGTCCGAGGGCGGAAGAAGAGGTCTTTCCCTGGGAGCATATCCGGTCCGGGGTGAGCAAGGGCTATCTTCTGAGGGAATGGCACAAGGCGCTGGTTGGCGACGCCACCCCTGATTGCCGAAACCAGTGCCTCGCCTGTGGGGTGTGTGACCTGAAGAAGATCGCTCCGGTGTACTTTAAGGACTGGCACGGCCCTTCGAACATGGAGGGAAGCACGCCCCATCCTTCGAAAACGAGAAAGGTCCGCATCGATTTCAGCAAGACCGGCTCTGCGAGATACCTGAGCCATTTGGAACTTATTCGTGTCTTTATCAGGGCCTTCAGGCGAGCGGGTCTGTCCATGGTCCATTCCAAGGGTTACCATCCGATGCCCAAGATTTCTTTTGCCTACGCTCTTCCTGTGGGAACCGAAAGTCTCCACGAGACGCTGGACCTGGAGCTGACTGACCTCTCCCCTGCCCCGTCCTTGCGACAGGCCATTCAAGCCCACCTGCCGCAAGGTATGGAGATCACATCCCTGGAAGAGCTGCTGGGACCGGTAAAGGCACCCGTGGTCAAGGAAACCCATTATGAGGTTCTCCTGAACGGCGTCCGGGCGGCAGGAGATGACCTCGAAAGGTTTCTCGAATCCGCAGCATTTCCAGTCATCAAAAAAGGGCAAAAGGGAGATAGAACGATCGACGCCAGGGTGCTTGTCCAGAAGATCGCCTTGAGGAGCCCCCACGCCATCGACCTGGTGCTGAGGCACGGGCCTGGGCCGGAGCTGAAGCCGGTGGATATCGTTCGAGGGATTTTTCGCCTCACCGATCAGGACCTGGCCGGCATAAAGGTATTGAAAACGAAGCAGATTTTGGGCTAAACTAGTGTGAGAACTCCAAGGAATCGGGCTGAACCGTGGCGAACGAGCTGATCATCAATGCAAGGCCCCACGAGACAAGGGTCGCCCTCGTGGAAAACAGCGTGGTTGTGGAGCTGCATATCGAGAGGAAGACAGGCCAGGAGCTCATCGGAAACATCTACCGTGGCAGGGTCGTGAGGGTTCTTCCTGGAATGCAGGCGGCCTTTGTGGACATCGGCCTTGAAAGAAGCGCGTTTCTGTACGTAACCGATGTCCACCAGGACTTCATGGATCTGGAACAGATGATGCTCCGCAACAGTGTCGGGCAGGAGGAGGTCATCGAAGAAGGCAATGAAAAGCCCATCGCCCCAGTCGATATTCCTCTCAATATCGAAGACCTGCTGCACGAGGGCCAGGATGTGATGGTCCAGATCTCAAAGGAGCCCATCGGAACCAAAGGGGCGCGCCTGACCTCCCACATCTCCCTGCCCGGCCGGAACCTCGTTCTCATGCCCAACGTCGACCACATCGGAATCTCCCGGCGCATCGAAGATCCGATCGAAAGGGAGAGGCTCAGAAACCTCGTCCAGGAGCTGAGGCCGGGTACCGCGGGGTTCATCGTGAGGACCGCAGGCGAGGGGGCTGACAGGGGCAAACTGAGATCTGAAATGGATTTTCTTCTCAAACTCTGGGCCTCGGTCCAGGAGAAGATGGCCAGGGCGACCGGGCCCGGGCTTCTGCACAAGGACCTGACGATCTCTTTGAGGTCGGTCCGCGATCTTTTCACCCGGGAAGTGGATCGGCTGGTGATCGACTCCAAGGAAGAGCACAACCACGTCATGGAATTCATCGAGACATTCATCCCGAGCCTGAAGTATTCCGTGGAACTCTACGAGGGACCCGACCCGGTATTCGATGCCTACGGTATCGAAATGGAGATTTCCAGGGCCCTGGAGAAAAAAATATGGTTGAAATCGGGTGGATACATTGTTATCGAGCTGACCGAGGCCTTGACTGCCATTGATGTGAACACAGGAAGCTATGTTGGCGCGAGGAACCTGGAGGAGACGATCCTGAAAACCAACCTGGAAGCGGTCAAGGAGATTGCGTACCAGTTGCGTCTGAGAAACCTTGGCGGGTTGATCGTGATTGATTTCATCGACATGGAAAAGAAGCCGAACAGGGAGCGGGTGTTCACTGCATTGAAAGAAGCCCTGAGCAAGGACAAGGCCAAAACCCACATCCTCCGCATGTCTGAACTGGGCCTTATCGAAATGACGCGAAAGAGGATGAGGGAAAACCTGAACAGGCTCCTCACCGAACCTTGCTTCTATTGCGACGGGAGAGGATCGATCAAATCAAAAAAGAGCATATGCTGCGAGATCCTGAGAGACCTGGAGAGAGAAACGGCTGCTCCTCTGGAAAACAGCGACATCAGCGTTCATGTCAACCCGGAGATCGCCCGGGTGCTGCAGGAAGAAGAGCAGCAATCCATCATGGATCTTGAAAGGAGGATCAACAGGCGGATCATCATCACGGCTGAGGAAACCCTGCATATCGAGGAGTACGAAGTGACGACTTAGCGGCCCACATCTCCAGAATCCAGCATCCAGGGTCTCTCCCGGTTTCCCTTTACAGAACGATTTCCATGAATTCGACTTCATCGGCCGCCGGCGGGGGTGGAGGGTATTTAGCGGTTTCTCCCCTGCCCAACCTGTTTTTCATTTGACAATAACTTGTTGTTTTGATAAATATTTTATTAGTTTAGATGATCTTTTGTAAAATATTACTATAAATGCCTAAAAGAAGCTTAAATCCTATCCAGGTTGCCTGCTTCGCGGTGGTTCTCGTCTTCGTCGGCCTCTCGATATACGAGTTCTCGGCATTTGAGAGGCTTGAAAGGGCTGTATTTACCCAGGTAAGCCGGTTAAGCCTCAAGGAAGGGAAAAGGGATCAAAAGATCATCCTGGTTGAAATCGATGACAGGAGCATCAACACCCTCGGTTCCTGGCCCTGGCCAAGGCAACTGCTTGCTGAAATGATTGATCTCCTCAGAAGGGCCGGGGCAACCCTCATCAGCCTCAACGTTCCCTTGACAGAAAAGGAATCCGACAGAAGCCTCGGGGAGCTCAAGGGGTTCAGGCAAAAACTGGAAGCCCAGGCATCCGGCTCCAAGGATGCTGGCTTCAAATGGATTCAGGAGGATCTTGCCAGGCTGGAAGAGAGAGCTGACGGCGACCAGCAGCTGGTGGATGCCATCCGCCGTCACGGAAACGTCATCCTCCCGGCGCTGGGCATGCTGGAAAAAGGGCAGAGAGGAGTCTCCACGAATCAGGATTCAATCCTTTCCAGGGATTTTCTTAACGAAAGAGATATCCCTGCTGAGCTGAAGGAGGCTATTTCCGTTGACCCGCTTTTCTTGCCCTACCCTGAGGTCGCTCAAGCCGCTTCGGGGTTGGGATACGTGACCCGCGATCCAAGGCAAAGCGCGAGCGGGATAAGCTTTCAAACGGTTTTCAGCTATAAGGGGTCTCCCTTGCCTTCCTTGCCCCTCAGGGCAGCGATTGCTTACGCAGGTCTGCAACCCAGGCAGGTCATCTTTGAAAAAAATCAAATCAGGCTGAAGGCGCAAACGGTTCCGGCTGATCGCGGGGAATTGCGAATCAAGTTCCACAGGGGAATGCTTTCCTATCCAAGGTACTCCTTTGCCGACCTGCTTCATGCCCAGAAGCTTCCCTCTTTCATTTCAGGTAGGGCCGCACTGATCGGGTTCGGGTTTAAGGAACCGGGAAAGTTCACGACCCCTCTCGGCGAAGAGATTTCAGAGCTGCAGATGACGGCATGTGTCCTGGAGAATATCCTGAATCAGAGCGTCATGAAAAGACCTTCTCACATCCCGTACACCGAGGTTTTGGCCATCCTGATGGCGGGCGTTCTTGGGTCCTTTCTCTTCCCGAGGATCGGCCATCTCGGGAGGCTGGGGGTAACCCTGGCAATCGTGGCCCTGACCTTTGCTTCAGCCTTCGCCCTGGCAACCGGCATGGATGTTTGGCTCAAGACGGTCTACATCGCGGGGTGCGTTCTGTCCCTCTACGTGATCGTGTCTGCAGGCCGGTTCCTCGCCTCGAATCGGGGCACCATGGGCCAGGCCGAGGCCGGCCGGTCTCTTGGCTTGGCTTTCCAGAAAGAGGGCCTTTTGGACCTGGCTTTCGAGAAATTCCGCATGGCACCCCTGGATGAAGAGACAAAGCATCTTCTGTATAACCTGGGACTCAGCTTTGAAGAAAACCGGATGAACAGAAGAGCCCTCGCCGTTTATCAGTACATTCGGGAAAAAGGCAGCTTCAGGGATATCGATGCCCGGATGGTGAAACTCAAAGAGGAAGATGAGTCCCTCTTTGCTCCCATGGACAGCGGGATAAAGGGGAGCCTTCCCTTCGACGGGAAACCGATAGAGAACAGGGGCAGGGTGGGACGCTTTGAGATACTGGGTGTGCGTGGGAGGGGTTCCATGGGGGTTGTCCTAAAGGCCCTCGACCCGAAGCTCAACCGGCTGGTAGCGGTCAAGACCTTGCGATTTTCCGATGACTTTGATGAGGAGGTGGTCGAGGAGATCAAAGCCAGGTTCTTCAGGGAGGCAGAAATAGCCGGGAAGCTCTCCCATCCCTCTATTGTCACGATTCATGAACTCGGAGAGGATGGGGACTTGACTTACCTGGCCATGGAGTTCCTGGACGGGATTGATCTGGAAAAGCACGTTGAAAAAAACAATCTCCTTCCCTTCTTCAAGGTCCTGCGAGTCATCGCGAGTGTTGCAGAGGCTTTGGAATACGCTCACCAATCCGCCGTCATTCACCGGGATATCAAACCGGCGAACATCATGCTTCTCAGTTCGGGCGGTGTGAAGGTGACGGATTTTGGTATAGCCAAAGCGATTTCGTCATCAAGAACCAAGACGGGCGTGATCCTAGGCACCCCGAACTACATGTCTCCCGAGCAGATCATGGGCCAGAAAATCGATTACCGATCCGATATATTTTCCCTGGGAGTCCTGTTTTTTCAGTTGCTTACGGGAGAGTTGCCCTTTCAAGGGGACAATTTGAGCAACCTCCTGTATCAAATCACGCAAATGAGGCATCCCAAGCTACGGGATCTCAACCCGAAGCTTCCTGCGGTGTGCGAGCAGGTCATCGACAAGGCACTGAGCAAGAATCCCGGTGGGCGATTCCAATCCGCTGAAGAAATGGCGACGACCGTGAGGCTCGTGGCTTCAAGGATAGAACAGGCTATACGGAAAAGATCGAACCCAAAGGTGACAGGTCCCAAATCATCCATGAAATCATTCAGGCAGAGGTTGGCTCAGACGTGAAGGTCATCGCATCAGGCATTTCCGATTTAGGTCTCGAAAGGGTGGGAAACGAGGACTTCTTCTCCATTGACGATTCCCTTGGCCTGTACATCGTGGCGGACGGGATGGGAGGGCACTCGGCAGGTGAGGTGGCAAGCCAGGTGGCTGTGGAAATGATCAAGAGGGGTTACCGGAGGTGGACAGAGGACAAGGTCCCGGAAGATGAGGTCTTCGGAATCCCGGACAAGTCCCTCAGCATCCATGGAAATTACCTCCTGAGCAGCATCCGGCTGGCCAATCGGGTCGTCTATGAAATGGCAACGGAATACGAACCGTACCATGGCATGGGCACGACTATTGTCGCGCTGCTGGTCACCCAGAAACTCCTCGTCGTGGCCAATGTGGGGGACAGCCGTATATACATGATCCGGGACGGCCGAATCGAAAGGATGTCCAAGGATCATACGATCGTAGCGGAACAGATCGAGATGGGGACACTCTCTGAGACCGATGCCTCCTCATCGCCTCTCAAGCACATCCTGACGAAGAACCTTGGCTCTGCGGATTCCGTAGAACCGGAGGTGTTCGAGTTAGAGCCTTCCTACAATGACCGGTTCATCCTGTGCACGGACGGTCTCACAGACCTCGTTAAGGAGAAAGAGATCTTGGCGGTGACTCAAAAACTGGATAACCCGGAAAAGATTTGCCGTAAACTGGTTGACTTGGCCCTGCAAAGGGGCGCTCCGGACAACACGACCGTGATTGCCATTCTGCTCAGGGATGTTGAAAAGCCACGGGTGAAACCACTTAGAAAGGTTGGGCTTTTCATGGCCGGCGTGATGGCCCGGGCGCGGAGAATCATCGAAAAACCCGCTCCGTAGGATCCCCTGGAGTTGCTAGGGGGCCCTGTTCTTGGTTATAATATTGTGATTCTTTTTGGCCGAGGGGGAGATCATGGCGAGATTGATACTCATGTACAACAAGCAAGTGGTTAATGAGCACCCCTACACAAGGGGCGGAGTTACCATCGGCAGGCACGAAGACAATACCATCGTGATTGACAATCTTGCCGTCTCAGCCTTTCATGCAAGAATAGACAAGCAAGGGGCGGACTATATCCTGACAGACCTTCAGAGCACCAATGGCACCTTTGTGAATGACGAAAGGATTACCTCCCGCAAGCTCATGCACGGAGATAACGTCCTCATCGGGAAACACGTCCTCCTCTTTGTCGCATCGGACAAGGAAAGGGTCCGGGAGGAAAAGAACGCCGGGCTGACCAAAACCATGCTTCTGGATACGGAAAAACAGCGGGAGCTCCTTTCCAAGCAGAAGACGCCACCGATCCCGCTGAAGCTTCCTGAGAAGGTCGGCGTTGTAAGCTTCGTCGATGGGTCAGGGTTGGGCGAAATCGAACTCACAAAGAAGCTCACCAGAATCGGCAAGGCGGATCAGTCGGAAATCAAGCTGGCAGGGGTGCTTATGGGAGCCACGAGCGCCACGATCAGCCGGCGGCCATCCGGCTATGTGATTACCTTCACGGGGGGCATGGCAAAGCTGAAGGTCAACGGGAAAGTCGTCAAGGACAGCGTCACACTCAATGACTTTGATACGATTGAACTCGGTTCCTACAAGTTCCAATTCTATCACAAGGAGCTATCGCGGGCATAAGTCATCACGTCCGGACCCGAGCGGGTTCCCTCTTGGCCGGCACATGTCACCTGCCCCCTCCAGGGGAGGCCTTTTCTCATACACCGCCTTCCTGACCTCGGCTCTTGCGGCGCTTCTTGTAATCCGCCAGGGTCTCTTCAATCTGGGATTTGGTGAACGTCTTTTTGCATTTGGTGCATTGGTAGGTCTCGTCCGTCAGCCTGTCATAGATCAGCTCGTCGGAAAAGTTGACCCCTGAGAAGCGGATAGAGAAATTATAGATGAGTTTGAAGTCCCTGTTATTGCAGCCGCTGCACGAAAAATAATCCTGCACGTACTCCATTCTCCCTTCCTCCTCGTAAGCGGGTTCGATGGCGAAGATTCGTCATGCAACGCCCCCGAAGAATAAGTTCAATACGCCCCTTTTCTTCGCTTTGCAAGGTTTTATTCTTCATCGCCGCACACGGGCCGCTTCAGGAATAGGACATCTCCCTCAGGCCTTTTCGTCTTCTGATCGCCTCGAATAAGCCGGCCGTCCCGGTTGTAGGTTTGCAGAATAGCGGGGGGTGAGGA
>JAGUZM010000253.1 GCA_020060805.1 Deltaproteobacteria bacterium
CTCCTGGCTTCCTGAAACCAACTACCTATACCTCTAGCACCGTTCTCTCTGAGCCAAAGAGCAATTTGCCATCAAGCAGGTTATTCAATCGCCCGTTACATCCCGATTTACGGCAGGTCTTCACATCATACCGTATATCCTCCATCTACCAGAGTCGTTGTACCCGTAATGTAGCAAGAGGCGCTTGAAGCCAGGAAGATCGCAGCGCCAACAAGATCCTCAGCTATGCTGTGCCGTCCTAGAGGTACACCTTTTAGCTTTGGCAAATAGAACTCCTCCTTTTTGGCAAAAAGCGGTTGATTCAGCACCGTGTCCACGAAGCAGGGGGCTAGGGAATTGACTCTCACCTTATACCGGCCCCACTCCCTCGCCAGCACTTTGGTAATGTTGTGAAGAGCCGCCTTGCTCGGGCAATAGGCACCCAAATTCACCTCAACCTTGTCTGCAACCTCAGAGGTTATATTAATAATGCTCCCCCCTTCACCCTGCTCTATCATCACCCTGGCGGTTTTTTGGCTGAGAAAAAAGGGTGCTTTTGCGTTGGTGTTCATAACCAGATTCCAGTCGCCCTCATTCGTTTCAAGCGCGGTAGACTCAATTAAAGTGCCCGCATTATTCACGAGCACGTCAATACGGCCTAATACGGTTTTCGTTTCCGTTACGATCCGATCCAACTCGGACATGTCCACAATATCGGCGGGGATCACCAAAGCCTTTCTCCCCATCCCCTTGATATCCTCAGCCACTCGATCAAGTTCCTCCTCGCTCCGCGAGCAGAGCGCCACGTCTGCACCATATTCTGCGAATCCCAACGCAATGCTCTTGCCAATCCCCCGTCCCGCTCCCGTGACAATGGCGACCTTACCAACGAGACTGAATAAGTTCTTGGACATCACTCACCACCTCCTTCGTATTTCATACCGTTTTTTTCCCTCTAAACCTCCTCAACTCCATCGCCTACTTGATGCGAGCCAGAGTTGCCGGATAGCGAGAGAGTTTTCCCCTTCCGAGGATTTTCTTGGAGCTTATTCCGTTTTTGTCCCTTTCTCTTGGCGGTTCATGGTGAGCGGGGAGGCTGAGAGCTTTTGGAGGAGTGAATTTTATTCCGCGTATCCAGGTATTCCTCTTTCGTGGCGATAGACAAAGCGCGATCAATCCATGTTTCCGCTTCATTGTATTCGCCCTTCTTGTAAAGCACATAGGCCAGGTTGTTCATGAAGTCGGGATTTTCCGGGTCTCTTTCCAGGGCCTTCCGGTAATGGGTTTCCGCTTTTTCCTGGTCTCCCTTTTTGAAATACACATCCCCCAGGTTGAAGTGAGGAACACCCCATTTCTTGTCCTTTTCCGCAGCCCGCACGTATTCCTTTTCAGCCAGATCGGATTTGCCCTGGCTCTCATAGATGAACCCGAGTTCATTGTGCTGGCGAGCCGTCAGGGGCTCATCGATGATATAGATCCGGGGGAAAGAGCATCCCAGGAAGAAAAGAATGAAAATGATCGCGATTCCTGACTTCATCGGCAAACGAGAAGATAGGCCTTCCCCATCTTTCGCCACATGTCTTGAAACCCGCCATACTCGTAGAGTTGAGAGGGTTTTATACCATCGTGAACCATAAAACCATCAGGGGAGTAGCCGAACAGGACGAGGTAATGGGGTTTGGTGACAAACCAGACGCCAAGATCCACGAGCTCGATGACCGGATGTTTCTTATCGATGAGATCCTTGATCTTTTCGATGTCTCCCTGGCCTGATTCTGTTTTGAAGCCCCGTTTTTTTGCGAAATTCTCCAGATCCGTGATAAGGGAACCCCCTAGCCTTTCGTCGTACGTCGCGCTTGCGATGGCTGCGGGATCGATCTCGACACCATAGTAGGAGAAAACGGATGAGAGCGACGCGGGACCGCAATGCGCAGTTTCCTGCCGGACAAAAGGCACTCCCTCGATCTGGAACGCCGAAAGATGCGCGTTCATCGCAAGGATCGCGATGAACGCAAATAGGATCACCTTGCTTTTCACTTCACGACAATGCTCTTATCCATGAGTTTTGATCAGTAGCACCCCGATCACCGCAGCTCCGGAGGAGGACGAATGGCATGATTGACTTGAAGTGCTCATGTTTGGCCGTAGCGTTCGAAAGCTTGCTCAATGAGAGTGGGGAGGTCCCTGAGGTTCTCGATTCGTAAAGACCCGATGTTTCCGTGCGCCCGGCCGCGGTCGATAAGAACGGGCTTCAGACCTGCCTGCTTTGCACCTTGGAGGTCCTTTTCCACTTCGTCGCCGATGTGGACGATCTGAGCAGGTGAGAGGCTCAGCCGTTCCGCCGCCTTGAGGAAAAGCTCGGGATCCGGTTTCTCGATCCCCTCGCGGGCCGAGACGATGACGCTGGAAAAAGGCCTTGGGCAAAGCTCCTCCAGTATCTCCGGCAACGAGCAGTCCCAATCGGAAACAACGCAGGTGGCCAACCCGTGAGAAAGGCACCAATCGAGGGCCGGAAGGGCGTCCTCATAGAGTTGCAGACGAATCGAACCCATCAGCACATGAAGTTTTTCCTCTCCGGAGATCCGCACTGGGTAACCCTCTCGAGCCAAATTCCCGAAAAGCACTTCCGCGCAACGACGGCGGAGGCTCAGGAGGTGATCGGGATTGTTCCCTTCCAGGTGGTGGGCCCTGTAAAACGTCATTTCCTCGATAAAGACCTTCGCAACGATCTCCATGGGTACATCAAGCCCGATGCGACGGAGTTCCTCCCCGAGCCTTTCAAAGGGCCTGTCAAGGTGGAGCAAGGTGCCGTAAGCATCGAAGCTGACCGCTTTGACCTGTTCTTCTGTTCTGCCCGTAGTCGAAACCTCGTCGATGGGATAGCGTAGAGTAACCCGAGAGACCGCCTCCCCCTCACCCTGCCCTCTCCCCCAATCTGGGGGAGAGGGTTGGGGAGAGGGGGTATCGGAGAATATGTAAAAAGACTAAATGCGTTTATATTAGCCGACCTTCAGGATAAGGGCGGCGGCTGTATCTCCCGCGGCACAACCCGTAAACAGACCGAATCCGCCGCCGAGGAGCACCAATTCCTCTGCCATCTCGATGATGGCCCTGCCCGCAGTCGGGCCCTGGGGATGGCCGTATATCAAGGATGAGCCGTAGTTATTCATCTTCATCAGGTCGTAACCCGTTTTTCTGGCAAAGGCGATGTCGTTGACCGCGAAGGGGTTGTGGGTCTTGACGGCCTTGACATCGCCGATTTTCAGGCCTGCGGCGGTAAGAGCCATTTCCGCGGCAGGGGCCGGCGCCGAGGGCATGAACATCGGTTTGACCCTTGAGTAGCCGTAGGAGACGACCTGTATTTCTATCTTGGGATCCGTGCTCAGTTCTTTGGCCTTGCTCCGCGTGGTGAGGATGATGCCGCAGTTGCCGTCAGCAGGGAATGTCTGGGCGCCGAAGCTGAGGCAGCCTCCCGGCCGGACCGGCTTTAGCCTTGCCAGGCCTTCGGCTGTGGTAGGGGTCCATCCCTCGTCCTCCTCCACAAGCTTCGTCTTCTTCCTGTTCACCGTGACCTCAGGCGGAAACATGTATCGCTTCTGAAACGCCCTGTCTTGAGCGCGGCCTTCCATGAACTGATCGTAGCGCCTCAGGACCACCGCATCGCATTCCTCCTTCGTGATGCCGAATTCTTTGGCCACGTTTTCGGCCGTCTCCACCATGGCGGCGCGGTGCCTGGGACTGCCGCCGAAGTTGTCCATGTTCCAGTCTTCCCTGTCCGGCTGGCCTCCCGGGCCCAGAGGGTCGGGCCAGACGGTGTGAGGTCCGTTGGAGCAGCGGTCGGCCATCAGGCCGTAGGCGATTTCGTACGCACCCAGCTCGATATCCTTCGCGGCGAGGTTCAGGATCGTCGTGGATGTGGAGCAGGCCTGGTTGACAAACAGGCCTGGGACGAATTTCTTGTCGTCCGTGAGGATCGCACCCGCCCAGTTGTGCGCGGAGAACCAGTGATTCTGCGCAACCGTCGCCCCGAAGTACAGGTAGTCGATGACGGTGGGGTCGATCTTCCTCTTCTCCAGGAACCACCGTCTTGCCGTACTCGCCCCCAGGCTTACGGCATTGTCATTCTGCATGCTCCCCTGCCAGCGGCAGAACGGGGTCGAGTAGTAGCCCCCGTATGGTATGTACGCCTTTGTGTAAGAGTTCATCTGAGTTCCTCCTCGCTTTTATCCATTGAAAGAGCCGACGAGAGATGCCGCTCCTCTTTTTCTGGTAAAGATCATGAGGAGTCATCATCTTCCTTCTTGGCCCTTTTTCAACGAAGATCCGATGTCCCCGGCACTACAGCCCGAGATAAACCTTTTGAATATGGTCGTTCTTGAGCAGTTCCGCGCTCCTTCCCTCCAGGACGATTCTCCCGTTTTCCAGGACATACGCACGGTGCGCCAATTCAAGGGCATGCCGGATGTTCTGTTCCACCACCAGGATGGTGATCCCTTGCTCGTTCAGGGTTTTGATATACTTGAAAAGCTCTTTCACCATGATCGGGGCCAGCCCGTAGGACGGCTCGTCGAACATGCATAGCTTGGGCATGGACATCAGGCTGCGGCCTATGCCCAGCATCTGCCTTTCTCCCCCGCTCAGCGTTCGCGCGAGCTGTCTGGCCCGTTGCGCCAAAAGGGGAAAGAACGCTTTCACTTTCCCAAGGGTTTCGTCCTTTTTCCCCCACGACCCCGGGGCGTAGGCTCCCATCTCCAGGTTCTCGTGCACCGTCATATCCGTAAAAGGCCTTCCCCCTTCAGGGATAAGGGAAAGCCCCATCTTGACGGTCTCATAAGCCGGAAGATCGTCTATCGTTTTGTCGAGAAATCGCATTGACCCTGATGCAGGACGAATCAGGCCGGACACGGCGTTCAGGATCGTTGTCTTCCCGGCCCCGTTGTTGCCGAGAAGGGCAACAATCTCCCCCTTTTCGACCCTGAAGGAGACGTCGGACACCACCCTGATCTTGCCGTAATAAACGCTCAGGTTGCTCACTTCCAGCATAGGCTATACACCCAGGTAAACCTCGATGACTTTCCTGTTCGCCCCGATGTCCTTCGGTGTCCCCTCGGCGATCTTCGTTCCGAAGTGGAGCACGATGATCCTGTCCGATATGTCCATGATCGCTTTCATGACGTGTTCGATCATGAAAATGGTGATCCCCGCATCCCGGATCTTCGTGACCAGTTTCATCGCTTCGGTCACTTCCGCGGGGTTCAACCCCGCCATCAACTCATCGAGGAGCATCAGCTCCGGCTGGGTGGCCAGGCCCCTGGCGACCTCCAGCCGCTTCTGATTGGCCAGGGTCAACTCGGCGGCTGGACTGGCCTCCATCGCGGAGAGCCCCACGAACTCCAACAGTTCCCGGGCACGTTCCCGCGCATCCGATGGGTGGGTTTTTTTCGAGACGCCGAATAAACACCCAAGGAGGACATTCTCAAAGGCGGTCATGTTTCCAAAAAGCTTGATGAGTTGAAAAGTCCTTGCTATCCCACGCCTGCAAATCTGGTTCGGCTTGAGGCCGGTGATGTCCTCGCCTTTGAACCATGTTGTCCCCGCGCTCAGGGGATAAGCGCCGGAGAGGAGATTGAAAAGGGTGGTCTTCCCTGCTCCGTTCGGGCCGATAAGGCCGATGATCTCGCCGTGATGGATCGAGAAATCGACATTATACAGGGCGGTCAATCCGCCGAACTGTTTGGTGATCCCTTTTCCTTCAAGGAGTCGCATAAAGCCTTCCCGGTTTCATTTTCTCTTGATCAACCCGACCAACCCGTTGGGCAGGAACAGAATGATCGCTATCAGGATCACTCCGAAAAGGAGCATATAATAGTAAGGGAACTGGGTGATCAGGACTTCTTCGAGAAAGGAAAAGATCGTGGCACCCAGAACAGGGCCGTACAGATGGCCGAGACCCCCAAAAATCGCCATCAGCACCGGCATGAAAGAAAAGAGGGGGTTAAAGGCGATGGCCGGGTCGATATAGGCCCATCGTGTCGCCATGATCGCACCGGCCGAGCCCATGAAAAAAGCGCTGATCGCAAAGGTGATCGTCTTCAAGCTGGTCACGTTGATGCCGATGTGGAGGGCGGCCTCCTCATATTCGCCGATACCCTTCAGGGCCAGCCCGAATTTGGAGCGTTTGATCAAATACGCTGTCACAAGGGCCGCGACAAAAATAAGCAGCATGATGTAGTAGACGACGGTGTGATCCACGGCCACAACCCACCTGCCGACTGTGCCCGTGAAGTTGGCTTCCAACCAGAGAATGAGGTGCCTGATCAGCTCACTGATCCCGAAAGTGAATATGATGAAATACATGCCCCTCAGCCTCAGTGTCAGAAAACCGATAAAAAGGGCAAGGGCGAAACTGAACGCTCCGCCCAGGGCGATCACGGCAGGCAGAGGCAATGCCTGCCCCAGCATGGCCATGATATACACGCCCACACCGAAGAATGCGGACGAAGCGAGAGAAATGTAGCGTGTGGGGCCTGAGAAGATGGCCCAGCTCAAGGTGAGGATGATGTACATGAAGACCGTGTTCATGAAGATGACGAAATAGGGCTGGATATAGAGAGGTGCCGTGGACAACAGGAGCAGGACGAAGAAAGGGAATCCGAGGGACAGAAGCTTTTTCCGAATGACTGGGGTGCGATCCATGGTTCTATTTCCCGAAAATACCTTTTGGTCTTACAAGGAGCAGGAGGATGAAGATCACATAGTACGCGATCAGGGACAGGCCCGGGTCCACATAGGTCACGATGCTGCCGATAAGGCCCAGGATAAAGCCTCCGATCAAGCTGCCGGTGATGCTGCCCAGACCTCCCAGGGCGACGACGATAATGGCGATGATGGTGTATTCCAGGCCCATGGTCGGCTGTATTTCGTACATCATGCTGATCAGTATCCCGGTGAAAACCGCCATGAATGCGCCGAGGCCGAAGCAAATGGCCAATACCCGATGGATGTTTACCCCCATGACCTGCGCTGTCACCGGGTCTTCCGCGGCCGCCCTGATCGCTTTTCCCACCCGAGCGCGGGTGAGAAAAACGTAAAAAGCCGCGCTCATGACAACGGCAAGCAGGAGGGCGACCAGCCTGTTCGTGGAGAACACCGCCTCATGGATGCTGACCGAAGAATCCCAGTACGAGTACCCCCGTATGTCCGCCTTCCATACGATGAGTGCGATGTTCTGAACGATAAAGAGAAGGCCGAAAGAGGCAAGAAGAGAGCTGTCCGCGAAGGCTTCTATGGATTTTGACCGGCTCCTGAGGTACCGGAAGAGGGTCCGGTGGATGAGAAAGCCGATGATGAAAAAAACGGGACTGCAGATCAAAAGAGAAACAAGAGGGCTGATCCCGAAAAGGGTATACAGGGACCAGGCAGCAAAGGCCCCGATCATGATGAACTCGCCATGGGAGACGTTCAGCACCCGTCCGACCCCGTACTGGAGGCTCAGGCCGACGGCGATCAGGGCGTAAATACCCCCGGTGATCAATCCGCCGATGGCGATATCCAGGACTGTAACCAGCAAAGGAACCCCGCCTTAGTCCACGAAAAAAACCTTGCCGGTTGCCCGGAAAAACGCTCTTTTATCAGGGGACCAACCTATCTCACCCAGTCTTCCGGACAACCTGCATGTGGTGCTTCGTCAAAACCCCTGCATCCCGGCCCTGGTCGCCTTTCCGGAGAAATCCGGAATCCTGAGGATCGGCGCCGCCAGAGGCGGGTTCACCCGCCATAAGTCTGGCGGGTAAACCTATCCCCCCGCACGCCCGCTCACGGCCATTCGGGTTTCGGGTAGATGGGATTTGCCCTGCGCTTCCCTTTATCCACCACTTCGAACTCTCCCTTCTGCCACTGGCCAACGTCCCCTGGATAGTGCGTGTTGAACTGTTTTTCGAATTTTACCGGGCCGAGAACCGTGTCAAACTTCTCTTTGGCTATCACATCCCTTACCTTTGTTGGCTCAAGGGTGCCTGCGATTTCGATCGCCTTCTGCATCACTTCACACGTCGCATAACCTCCAGCGGTCCCCCAGCGATCCGGTTCGGCGCCCCACCTTTTCACATACCTGTCATACCATTCCTTGACTCCCGGATAGGGCAGCTTGGGGTTCCAGACGCCCGCACCCATGATGCCTTCCACGGTGTTCGCTCCGAACTTGTCTCTAAAGGAAGGATAGGCGACCCCCACCGTCGCGTAGAAAAGCTTGGGGTTCAGGCCGATCGTCTTGGCCTGCTCGGTAATCAGGAAAGTTTCGGGAGGATAAGAGAAGGCGATGAGGGCGTCGACGTTCGCCGCTTTAACGTTTTTCAACAGCGGGGACAGATCCTTGGCGCCCAACGGATAGCTTTTGTACAGGACGACATCAACCCCGGACACGGCCAGTTGGGGCACGACATTGCCGGCAAACTCAATGCCGTGGAGATCCGTGTGATGGATCACCGCTGCGGTCTTGACCTCCAGGTCCTTGCAGAGTTCAACAAGGGCCGCGCCCATCTCCTGGGGCTGGTTCAGCATGATGAAGAGATAGGGAATGGTCGGCGCCAATTCCCTCAGCTTCACGGAAGACGCGGTGATTCCTACGACAGGAGACTTGTACTTGTTGATGACCGGAGCGATGGCGAAGTGCGCAGCCGTGCCCCAAGGCGGCAGGATGAAGTGGACTTTGTCGCTCAGAATCAGTTTTTCGGTCAGCTTCACGGCTGTTCCCAAGTCGCTCTTGGTATCATGCCTGAGAATCTCTACGGGAATCTTCTTGTTATATTTCTTGACGAATATCCCCCCCTTGGCGTTGACGTCTTCAGCCCACAGATCGTAGCTGCGGATCTGTGACATCATCGCTCCCGGAGCGTACACGCCTGACAGGGCGATGGGGTTGCCAAAAAGGATTTTCTCAGGGGCTTTCTCCGCCGCCTGAACCGGTGTTGGCAGGGTCCAGCCGACCAGGATCGCTCCCAGCAACAGCACCATACCGAACGGATTCAATAAAACCTGAAAACTTTGCTTTCCTTTCCTCATTTGGCCCTCCTTCCATGGGTTAAGATGACCTTCATACACCCCCCAACGGTGCCTTTCCTCTATCTAAGTGCGCTTCTTGAGAACAGGATTTCGACGCTGACCCATCACCTCCTTAAAGAAAATCTTGTCGGGAAAAATGGGACCGAAACTGAAAATCAGGGTATCATCTCAAAGGCCGCACCGCGGCCTCCACAGGCGCTTATCTTTGCCCTGATGTTTCCTTTTTGTCAACAGAAAAATCTCTCCCCCTGATTCCCCTTTCCAGGAGCGGAAGGGGAAAGGCGTTGATGCTTAATTCCAGGGCTTCAACGCTCGGGTTTTTTCATTGCCGTCGATCCGGCCCTCGGGGGCAAAGCGATTTGACGGCAGATGTTGACCGGCAGGAAACAGGAATGATGTTCTTCCTGAGGGGCTTCCCGATTTACTCCTTGGCCTGCCCCTGGTAATGCATCTGGGTCACGGCGGCCACGGCTGATATAGCGGCTATCCTCTTTTTCTCATCTGCCAGAAGAGAAAGCCTTTTGTCCAACGACTTGTCTTCCTCGACGATTCTCTTGATGTTGTCGAGGAGGGTGGTTTCCCGCTCGATGAAATGGGTGTCAAGGTCCCCTCTGACAAAGCGCGGGTTGTCCATAACGGCTTTGTGAAAGGAGAGGTTGGTCTTGATCCCCAGGATCACGTATTCGTAAAGGGCCCGCTGCACGCGACGGATGGCCTCGTTTCGGTCCCTTCCCCACGCGATGAGCTTCGATATCATGGGATCGTAGTAAGGGGGAATCGTGAAATGGGTGTACACCCCGCCATCCACCCGAATCCCTACCCCGCCCGGAGAATGGTAGCCCCTGAGCTTTCCGGGCGAGGGAGCGAATTCGTTCAGTGGATCCTCGGCGTTGATCCGGCATTCGACCGCCCACCCGTTCATCCGGAGGTCGCCCTGCTTGATGCTGAGGGGCAGGCCCGATGCGATCCGTATCTGCTCTTTAACGATGTCCACCCCCGTAACCATCTCCGTCACCGGATGCTCAACCTGGATGCGGGCGTTCACCTCGAGAAAGTAGAACCTTCCGTCGGCAAAGAGGAACTCCATCGTCCCCGCCCCTTGATACCCCACGAACCTGGCGGCGTTGGCGGCGATCTCTCCCATTCGGGCGCGCATCTCCGGAGTCACGGCCGGCGACGGGGATTCTTCGATCAACTTCTGATGTCTTCGCTGGATCGAGCACTCCCTCTCTCCCAGGTGAATCGCGTTGCCCTTGGAATCTCCTAAGAGCTGAAACTCGATGTGCCGCGGATTGGACAGGTATTTTTCGATGTAAACATCGCAAAGGCCGAAGGTGGTCGTCGCGATGGCCTGGGTGGACTTCAGGGCGTTCGCCAAATCCCTTTCACCTTTGACAATCGTCATCCCGATTCCCCCTCCTCCTCCGGAGGGCTTGATGATCACCGGGTAGCCGATCTCTTTCACGATCTCCCTTGCCTGCCCGAATTCCGAAACGCATTCGTCCGTGCCGGGAACCACCGGCACCCCCGCCGCTATCATCTCCCGGCGGGCCGCCACTTTATCACCCATCAGTTCGAGGACCCGGCTTGACGGGCCGATGAACGTGATCCCCTCCTCTTCACAGGCCCGGGCGAATTTCGGATTCTCCGCGAGGAATCCGTAACCGGGATGGATCGCGCCGGCCCTGGTTTCTTTCGCCACTCCAATCACCTTTTCGATGTTGAGATAGCTCGACCTGGCCGGCGGAGGGCCAAGGCAGTAGGCTTCGTCCGCGTATTTGACAAAGAGCGCCTCCTTGTCCGCCTCGGAATAGACCGCTACGGTAGCAATGCCCATTTCCCGGCATGCCCGCATCACCCGGACCGCTATTTCCCCACGATTCGCTACGAGTATCTTGCCGATCATCATTCCACCACCATCAAGACGTCCTCTGGGGCGACCATCTCTCCCTCATGCGCCCAGATCTCCTTGACCAACCCGCTCCGCGGCGAGTTGACGTGTCTCCTCATCTTCATCGCCTCGATGATCGCCACGAGATCGCCCTCCTTTACCTCTGCGCCCACCCGCGCTTCAATCGAGAGGATCAAACCCGCCATCCCGCAATGTACAGCGCCCGGGGGCAATTCCCTGGACTTCTTCGGGGCCTCCCGCCTCTCCGCCTCAATCATCTTTTCTGTTTTTCCCCGCCCATCCCACACCGGGGAAACCCTGACGCTGAACACCTCCCCGTCCACTTCCACGGTGAATGCCGTGGGCAAATCGGCGGGTCCGTGGGCAGGAGCCTTCGGTTTACTCACAGTGGGGGCCGCCTTTTTCTTCGCCCCATCCCCCTTCACCGGTTTTCCCGGTATCAGGATTTTGAGCAGGAGATCGTCATCGGAGAGTTCCGGGCCGATCTCGCGACGGAGCTCTTCCACGGGTTTTTCGTACCCTTCGGGCTTCCAATTTTCAAATTGCCTGGCCCTGGGTAGGCTCATGATCCGGTCCCTGACCTCCGGGTCCACCGGGGCAACCGGCTCTCCGTAAAGCCCGAGGACATACTTGATGGCCTCGTCGGTGATCTGTTGATAGCGCTCACCCGAAATAACGTTCTCTATGGCCTGGGCACCCACGATCTGCGAATAAGGGGTGGCCATCACGGGATAACCGAATTCCTTGCGCACCCGAACGACTTCTTCGAGGATCTCCTCCAGCCGGTGTTCCATCCCCACTTCCTTCAGCTGTCGGGTGAGGTTGGTCATCATTCCGCCGGGCACCTGATGCTCAAAGTGAAACAGGTCGTATTCCATCGGGGCACCGATGGGCAGGCCTTCGGTTTCGGCGATCTTTCTGAAATGGGCTGAGACGCCTGCCAGGGCCTCCTCATCCAGGTCCGAGGAAAAACCGAGACGCCGGGCGTTTTTCAAAATGGTCTCCGTTGCGGGCAGGGATGTGCCGTTGGCCAAGGGGGCCACAGCCGTATGGAGTGTTGTGGCACCCGCCTTGAGCGCCTCAAGATAGCAGAGAGGAGCAAGTCCCGAATTGCAGTGGGAATGGAACTCGAGAGGCAGGCCCTCGGAGTTATCTCGGACGGTGGACACCAGGTTCCTCGTTTCCTCCGGTGTTATCACGCCGGAGGCATCCTCGATCATGAGGCGATCAATCCATCCCTTTGCCTCGAGCAACACCCGCGTCTTCCGCGCCCAGTACTCCTTCGTGTGGAATGGGCTGGAGGTGTACATTAGGGCTGGCACAACCTCGGATCCCTCTGCTTTGGCGATGCGGGCGAAGTAGATGAACTTCTCCATCTCGTACTGGTAATCGCAAATCCAGAAGCTCTTAATCCCGTTGGCAACGGATCTCTTGATCCAGAGGGTGATGATGTCCCGCGGGGTGCTCAGGTCAAAAGAAGATAGGCTCCCGATCTGGTAGGATCCCCGGAGAGGGGTTTTGGTGATCAGTTTCGAAAGAACCCTGATCCGCTCCCAGGGATCCTCGTTGAGATTGCGGACCTGCACCGTAAATGCCTGGCTTCCGACTGTCGCGATCGCCTGGTAGCCCACCCTGTCCATCATTTCGGCCACCGGGGTCATATGATCGGTCCTCATCATGTAACCCCACAGACTCTGTTGCGCATCTCTCAGCGTTTGATCGACAAAATGTATTTTCCTCTCCATCCTGGGGCAAATCTCCTTTCCGGCTTTAAATTCGGTCCAACGATCCTTTAGGCTTGTGCGGATGGCACTGCGAGGGGCTGAGGCCATCCGTTGCGTGGGTTGACCACCCTGACGTCAAGCCTCTTTCAAGACCCTATCATTGAATGGATGTTTCCTTTTTGTCAACAAAAAAATCGTTTGCCATTCCTCCCTCCAGGCATGGCGCCGATAAAATCTCTCTTTTGCCCCTACGGCGTCCTTCAGGGCGCCTGCCGCCGTCTCCGCAGATAAGCCTTCGGCACCCCCGGTTTTGCGCTCCCGAATCCCGGCGGTGAGGTTTATTTTGATGTTGACAGATAGGAAACAACGGTCTATAGTCGCCCAACAAAACGAAGATTGAGGCGGGTTGGTTTCTGGCTTCCGTCAAAAGGTCAAGAAAAGACGACAGGGAGTCATCCGCTCCTTTTTTGTGGGGAGGTCCAGCATGGTCGGAATCACATCGTTTCATGCCTATGTTCCCGCTTATCGGTTGAGCCGGGAGGAGATAGCCAGGGTCTGGGGAACAAGAAGTTTTGGAGGGGAAAGGTCGGTTGCCAAGTACGATGAAGACAGCCTGACCATGGCCGTTGCTGCGACCATCGGCTGCACCAGGCGTCAAGGGTATCGGGCAGACGGCTTGTTTTTTGCGAGCACCACCTCACCCTACAAGGAGAAACAGGCGGCGACCCTTTTGGCCGCAGCCGCCGATCTTCCCAGGGAGATCCGCACCGCCGATTTCACGGATTCCCTCAGGGCCGGGACGACGGCCATCAATGCGGCCGTTGACGCCGTCAAAAGCGGCGGGGCTGAGACGATCATCGTCGCTGCCGCTGACTGCAGGATGGCTGAAGGAAAGAGCCCTTTCGAGCAGTGGTTCGGCGAAGGGGCTGCGGCCATCGTCATCGGCAAGGAAAATGTCCTGGCCAGTGTTGTTGGCACCTATTCCCTGGCGAGCGAAATGATTGATTCGTGGAGGCTCGAGGGAGACCCCTTCACCCGATCCTGGGAAGAGCGGTTTGTCATCACCGAGGGGTACCTGAAAACCATGGAGCAAGTCCTAACCCGTGTGATGGATGAACACGGGGTGACCCCCAAGGATTTTTCAAAGGTCGTCTACTATGGTCCTGACACCAGGAGCCACGCCCTCCTGTCCAAACGGCTCGGGTTCGACATGGCCGCGCAGGTTCAGGATCCCCTCTACAGCGACATCGGAAACACGGGTACGGCGGCTCTTCCGATGATGGTCATCGCTGCGCTGGATCGGGCAAACCCCGGAGACCTCATCCTGGTTGCGAATTACGGAGACGGCGGCGACGCCCTGATCCTTAAAGTGGCCGATCCGATCAAGGGTTTCAGAGCAAACCAGGGAATGGGTAAATTCCCGGCAAGAAAGATCCCTATTTCTTATGAGCGGTACCTGAATTGGAGAGACCTGGTGCCGCTGCATGAGCTTTCCAGGCCGTCATCACCTCCCCCGTCCATCACCTGCCTGTGGCGAGAGCGGAAGGGTGTCCTTGCCCTATACGGGAGCAAATGCCGACATTGCGGCTGCCCCCAGTATCCGTCCCAGAGGGTTTGCGCCAATTGCCGGGCCAAGGATGAATTTGACGATTACAAATTCTCCGACAAGAAGGGGCATATTTTTGCCTACACCATCGACTACTTGACGACGAACCGCGAGTCTCCTGCGATTGTGGGAATCGTTGATTTTGAAGGCGGCGGCAGGGTGATGTGCGAAGTCACGGAGTGCGAACCGGGGGAAATCAAAGTCGGGATGCCTGTGGAGATGTGCTTCAGGAAAATCGGCGTTCGAGGAGGGATACACAGCTATTTCTGGAAAGCGAGACCCATCATGATGGAGTGATGGAGTGATGGAGTGGTGGAGTATTGGATTGCTGGATGTGGAGAGCATCGGGTTTTGTGTTTTTTCATTACTCCACTACTCCAACACTCCAGTACTCCAATTCCTTATTCGCTATCGCCCCTCAGGCAAGTTACTCCCAGCAGATGACGAGAGAGGAATAGAACATGGGAACGATCAAGGATAAGGTTGCCATCATCGGGATGGGGTGCACCAAGTTCGGAGAGTTGTGGCACAAAAGCGCCGATGACCTCGTCACGGATGCAACCTACGAAGCTTGCGAGGATGCAGGGATAGAACCCAAGGACATCGAGGCAGCGTGGTTGGGGACGGTTTTCTCGGGTCAGACAGCCCTCAGCCTCTCCTCCCCTTTGAAGCTGCAGTACATTCCCGTGACCAGAGTGGAGAACATGTGCGCAACGGGCACCGAGGCCCTCCGGGGTGCTGCATACGCTGTGGCATCCGGCGCCTGCGATATAGCCCTGGCCGTGGGCGTGGAAAAACTGAAAGACACGGGATGGACCGGAGTACAGCCCGCCAATGTCGTGGGGAGAACGTCCATGGGTACTGCCGGCACGGAATTGGAGCTGTCTCCTCCCGGCATTTTCGCCCTTTTGGCAACAGGCTATTTTCATAAGTACAACCTGGACCTCGAACAGGGGAAAAGGCTCCTGGCCCGAATTGCCGTCAAAAACCATCATAACGGGACCCTGAACCCAAAGGCCCACTTTCAGAATGAGCTGACCGTAGAGCAGGTCCTCAGGGCTCCCATCGTTGCAACCCCTTTGGGCGTCCTCGACTGCTGCGGGGTCAGCGACGGTGCCGCAGCCGCTATCGTCACCCGGAGCGACCTGGCGAAAAAATTCCGCCCTGACCCTATCTACATCAAGTCCATGGCTATCAGCGCCGGGCCGACACGGGATCCCATGGTTCAACAATACGATTTTGCCCACGTGGAAGAAAATGTCAGGGCATCCAAACTGGCCTATGCCGAGGCAGGGATTAAGAACCCTCGGGCCGAGTTGAGTGTGGCGGAGGTGCATGACTGCTTCACGATCCACGAGCTGTGCATCTACGAGGATTTGGGATGGAGCGGGAAGGGCGGGGCAAAGGAGGACATCGAGGCTGGAGCCTTTGAGCTTAAAGGGGAGTTGCCGGTCAACACGGACGGCGGTCTGAAGTGCTTTGGTCACCCCCTGGGTGCCAGCGGATTGAGGATGCAGTACGAGGTGTACAAACAGCTCCAAGGAAAAGCAGGACCTCGCCAGGTAAAGAGTCCAAGGTTAGGGTTGACTCACAATCTCGGAGGGACGGTCTGGGGCGGTGTTGCCTGCGTATGCATTACCGGCAACGGGAGAAGTTAGCAGGTTGCTGAAAAAGCCCCTGAGAGCTCCTTGTCGATTCATACGGGAGGAAACACGATGGTGAGTCTCGCGGAAATAGACGAGGCGATGGCTATTTATGTTAAACCGGAAACCTATCCCCTGGCTTTAAGAATGCTGCGCACCGGGGAGGTCGTTCCAGAGGGTGCCAAGAACCCTGTGAGGGACTTCGGGGTCCCTTTCTCCCTGTGCCAGGCCTTTGCATTGAGCCGGAAGGAAGGGCTGACGATCGTCCTTGACAAGCACAGCCAATCCTGTCCGATCGCACTGGCCGGGCTTGGATTTGTGAGGCCGGAAAAATTTCTGACCGGCAAGTACAAGCTGGCCCCCACGAACCAGTCCCCTGAGGCGAGGAAGAAGATGGCAGGCTCTTTGCCGCGATTCCCTTTCGGAAAATATGAGCGTGTGGTGATCGCTCCGATAAAAAGTGCTGATTTCGACCCTGACCTTATCCTGTTTTACGGGAATGGCGCCCAGGTGATGCGGATGGTTCAGGCAGCTGTCTTTTCTTCGGGGAAAGCTCTGACATCGACCTCCCTGGGAACCGGGGGTTGCCTCCTCCCGACCGTCGCCTCCGTCCTGGAGAGGGAGTGCAAGTATGCCCTCCCCGGCAACGGAGACCGGCGACTGGGGTTGGTTGCAGAGGGCGAGCTTGCCTTCGGCATGCCCAGGGAGCGGTTCGAGGAGGTGGTCACCGGATTGAAACTCTCCCACGAAGGAAAGCAGGCCTATCCCATCAGCCCGGGTTATCTGAAGATGGAGTACAAGCTGCCGCCCTCGTACGTTGAGTTAAGAGAGGCCCTTATCGAGAGCGGTAAAGAGGAGTGAGAAGGGTCAGCACGTTAAGTTCGTTCTGCTTTCGCGGTACAACACAGCCCCTTACCCTTGCCTCTTCCCCCAGTTGGGTGGAGAGGGGACGATCCTCATCGGCAGTAGCGACCACTGTGGGTGTTTAAGGGTTTATGGAGAAACAACGACATCAACGAGCGAACGCGTTAAAATACTCAGCCCATCGGTGAAGGAGGTATCACGATGTCACAAGGCAAAACGCCATACGTCCTAGGCGAACTGATCGAGGACAGGGCCAAAAGGAACGGCGAAAGGGTTTTTCTCTATTTCAAAGACCGGATATTCACGTATGACGAGATGAACCGGTACTCAAACCGGTGCGCAAACGCTTTTCTGAAGCAGGGCGTGGTGAAAGGGGACAAGATCAGCATCATGCTCCCCAACTGCCCTGAGTTCCTGTTCATCTGGTTCGGTTCGGCCAAAGTTGGAGCCGTGGAGGTTCCCGTCAACACCTCCTACAAGGGCGAGTTCCTGCGCCACCTCGTGGACCAGTCCGATTCAAAGATCCTCTTTATCGATCACGAATGGCTGGACCGCCTGAAGCTGATCCAGGGCGAGCTGAAGAAACTCAAGCAGGTGGTGGTCCTGGGAGACCTCACCAAAGAGGAGGCAGGGGGCTGCAATATCCCCATCATAACCTTTCAGGAGTTCTTCGATGCCCCCGAGACCCCGGTGGATGTCAAGGTCTATCCCAGCGATCCCCAGAACATCATCTACACATCCGGAACGACGGGCCTCTCCAAGGGCGCTCTCGGCCCCCACAAGTTCTGGATCGTGGTGGCGGAGCAGTTGCTTCCTCTCCGCGAGGGCGGCAGGGACGACATCTTCTACACTTTCCTGCCCCTCTACCACATGAACGGGCAATGCCTGACCGTCATCACGGCGCTCCTTGCAGAGGGGCAGGTGGTCCTCTCCGACAAGTTCAGCGCCAGCCGCTTCTGGGAGGATATCCGCAAGTACAAGGCAACCCAGTTCAACTACCTGGGAGCTGTAATCCCCATTCTCGAAAAGCAGCCTGAGAAGCCAGAGGATATTGATAACCCTGTCAGGATCGCTTTCGGCGCCGGATGCCCCCAGGCTGTCATGGAACGGTTCGAAAAAAGACACGGCCTGAAGTGTATGGAAGGTTTCGGCATGACCGAGATCGGCATCCCGGTTCACAC
>JAGUZM010000030.1 GCA_020060805.1 Deltaproteobacteria bacterium
AGCTCGGCATGGAAAAGCTCGGCACAGGGTTGCTCCCTGCCCTGGCGGAGACGAACATGGTCGTCGGCATGGGGCTTCTGGCTGACGAAAATGCGATCAGCTTGGAGGCGCTCCTGGTTGACCATGAAGTGGCAGGATGGATCAGGAGGGCCATGCGAGGGATTGACGTGAGCGATGAAACGACGGACCTGGCCATATTCAAGGAGGTCGGTCCCGGCGGAGATTTTGTGGGAACGAAACACACCCGGGACTATTTTCTCAAAGAAATGTTTATCCCCAAAATCATGGACCGCGGCTACCTTGCGCTGCACAAGGATCCGAGGGGCAAGGCGATGCGAAAGCGCGGGAAAGAGTACTTCAAGAAGGCGATGGAGCAATACCGGCCGCCCGGGTTGGCTGAAGACGTTGAGGCCAGGCTCGACGCCATCATCCATGGGGGAGACTGAAGGAGGCAAAGACAATGATGAACGAAGATTACTTCTCCAATATCATCGATGCGCTTCTGAAGGAAGACAGAGAGGCGGTGCTGAGCTTGGTTTCAAAGGGCCTCACTACAGGGATCGACCCTTTTGGCATCGTGAACGAAGGCTTGACCAAAGGATTGAGGAAGGTGGGCGAGCTGTTTGCCGACGAAGAGATCTTTTTGCCCGGCCTGGTGGTGGCTGCGCAGATCGTGACAGAGGCGCTGGAAACCATCAAGCCTCGCCTCACCGGAGGGCAGGGTCTGGCGAAAAAGGGTTTATGCCTTGTCGCCACGGTGAACGGCGACATCCACGATATCGGCAAGAATCTCGTGGCCCTTCTGCTTTCCGCATCGGGCTACGAAGTCGTCAACCTGGGGAAAAGCGTTCCCACAGAAACAATCCTTGCCAAGACCAAAGAGCTTAATCCGCAAATCATCGGGCTTTCGGCCCTGCTCACGACCACGATGCAAGAACAGAAGAGGGTGATCGAGGGCCTCCGAAAAGAAGGGCTTCGGGAAAAGGTGAAGGTCTTGGTGGGAGGCTCTCCGGTGACCAGGACGTGGGCGCTGGAAATCGGCGCGGACGGCCACGCGGAAGACGCGGTGAGTGCAGTGGCTGAGGCGGATCGTGTGATGGGACTTGAGAGGTAAGAGCGCAGGCGATGGGGGGATGCGGCGTTTTTCCCGTTGACTTGAGCGGGGGGGATCGGTATGGTGACGTCTGGTATTGAAACAGCGGGTTAGGCCGATGGCATTTCAAGAAATAGACAGCACACTCCCTGCGGGGAGTTATTATTTTTCGGGCAATGAGGCTGCGGCGGAAGGGGCTATCGCCGCGGGGTGCCGCTACTATGCGGGCTACCCCATCACCCCTTCGAGCGAGCTGATGGAGCGGATCGCCGATCGGTTCAGGGAGGTGAAAGGCGTCTTCATGCAGATGGAGGACGAGATCGCCTCCATCTGCTCCGTCATCGGCGCTTCGTGGGCCGGGGCCAAAGCGATGACCGCCACATCCGGGCCCGGGTTCAGCCTGATGCAGGAAGCGATCGGCTATGCCGCCTTCACGGAAACGCCCCTGGTCATCGTGGATGTGCAGAGGGCGGGGCCGTGCACGGGCCAGGCGACCAGGGTGGGGAGCGGGGACTGGCTGCAGGCAAAATGGGGATCCCATGGCGACTACCAGGTCATCGCTTTTTCTCCATGGTCCGTGCAGGAAATGTACGACATGATCGTCGAGGCGTTCAACCTGGGCGAGGAGTACCGGGTGCCCGTTTTCCTGATGGCCGAGGAGGCGGTCGCTCACCTGAGAGAGAGGATGGATGTCAGGCCCAAGGTGAGGGTCTGCGACCGCCTGAAGAAAAAAGGAGCCCCTCCTTTCGGAACAGCGGAAGAGGACGGCGTCCCGGCCATGCCCGCTTTCGGCGACGGGGAGAAGCTCCTGGTCACTGGCTCGACCCACGATGAGCTGGGCATCCGGAAAACGGACGATCCTGAAGCGCACGCCAAACTCGTGAGCCGGATCAACAAGAAGATCCTCAATCACCGCGAAAAGATCATCCAGGCCGAGTCCCGGTACCTGGATGACTCGGAGATCGCCGTTGTTTCTTACGGCTTTACGGCAAGGAGCTCCCTCTACGGAGTGGAGGCACTCCGCAAAGAGGGGAGAAAAGTGGGGTTCCTCCGCCTGAAGACCATGTGGCCTTTCCCTGAGGATGAGATCCGGCGGGCGGGAAACGCAGTGAAGAAGATTTTCGTCCCCGAGATGAACAGCGGCCAGGTCGCGGGAGAAATCAGGAAATACGTCCGGTGCGATGTCGCGACCTACAATCAGACGAACGGCGAGATCATCCACCCCCGCACGATCATCGAATCTTTGAGGAGACTCTAAGGTATGGCAAGGGATCTCGAAGCGTATCTGCGGCCTGAAGTCAAATCAACCCCCTTCTGCCCGGGGTGCGGCCACGGTATCCTGATGAACCTGATCCTCCGGGCGATCAGCGAGCTTCAATGGCCGATGGAAAAGATGCTCTTTGTGTCGGGCATCGGCTGCGCTGCCTGGATACCCAGCCCCCATTTCAACGCGGACACCCTCCACACCCTTCACGGCCGCGCCCTGCCGTTTGCGACAGGGGCGAAAATGTTCAACCCCGAGCTGAAGGTGATCGTGGTGAGCGGAGACGGGGACCTCACCTCCATCGGCGGCAACCATCTCATCCACGCCGCGCGAAGAAACACCCCCCTCACGGTGATCTGCGCGAACAACATGATCTACGGCATGACGGGCGGCCAGGTCGCCTCCACGTCGCCGGTGGGAGCACTGACAGCGACAACCATGGAGGGCAATGTCTACAAGCCTTTTGATCTGTGTAAGCTCGTCCTCGGCGCGGGCGCGCCGTACGTGGCAAGGTACTCGGTGACCCAACCCCTCTCCCTGATCGGGGCTGTCAAGAAAGCATTGAGCATGCCTTCTTTTGCCTTTCTCGACGCCCTTTCACCCTGTCCCACCCAGTTCGGAAGGAGGAACCGCTACGACAGCCCCGCGGACATGCTGCGGGTCCTGATGGAGAGCTGCGTCTCCAGGGAGGAAGCCGCCAAGATGAGCAGGGAGGCCCTGGAAGGCAAGATTGTCACCGGGGAGTTCAGCAATGAAGAAGGCTAAGCAGGTGCGCCTTTCCGGGTTTGGCGGCCAGGGGGTGGTCCTTGCCGGGACGATCCTGGGGCATGCCGCGATCCGGGACGGCAAATGGGTCGCCGGGTCGAGCTCCTACGGGGCCCAGGCAAGGGGAGGGTATGCGAGGTCGGATGTGGTCATCGGAGACGAACAGGTCGTCTTTCCCCACGTGATCGAGGCGGATATCCTGATCGCCCTGTCCCAAAGCGCATACGACAGGTACGTGAAGGAGCTGGCGAGGGACGGAATGGTCATCTTTGACGAACAGCAGGTCTCGCCGAAGCCGTTGGAAGGGGTCAAGCAGGTCGGGATTCCCGCCACCTCCGCGGCGCTGAAGGAGCTGAACCAGAAGCAGGCTGCGAACATCGTTATCCTCGGGGCCCTCGCTTCAATCACCGGGATCGTCAGCAGGGAGGGGCTCATCGCCTCCATTTCAGAGAATGTGTCGAGCCGGTTCAAAGAAGGGAATTTGAAAGCACTGGATTTGGGATATAGGTTGGGAAACCAAGTGCCTAAAGTGCGCTAAAGTGCCTAAAATGCCGAAGTGTGAAGCTTCAGGGGCACTGATTTACGCGAGCGAAGAAGATACAGGAGTGGTGAGAGTTGGCGGTAGAGGGAAGAACGCACAAACCTGTCATTGACTACGGAACATGCGAAGCCTGCGCCGTGTGCCTCCAGGCATGCCCGGCGGAAGTGATCCCGGACATGCGGCGGGAAAAAGACAGCCTGAGGGGGAAGATATACGATTCCTCGGACATGGAGCCGAGAATCAACGTGGGCAAGGTTTTTCCAGGGCCCCGTTGCCAGATGTCATGCCCGATCAGGCAGGATGTGCGGGGATACATCAGGCTGATCGCGGAGGAGCGGTACCGGGAAGCCCTGGAGCTGATCAGGGAAGCCAACCCCCTCCCTTCGATCTGCGGCTACATCTGCCATCATCCCTGTGAAGCAGCCTGCACCAGGGGACGCGTGGATGATCCCCTGTCGATCCGTTCTTTGAAAAAGTTCGTGGCTGATTATGATGACGGGCACCTGAATCCTCCGGCAAGAGAAAAAGGGAAGGGCAAGAAAATAGGGATCGTGGGCTCAGGCCCGGCAGGGCTCAGCGCAGCCCATGAGCTTGCGAAGCGAGGATACGAGGTGGAGGTCTTCGATTCCTACGGGGA
>JAGUZM010000430.1 GCA_020060805.1 Deltaproteobacteria bacterium
CCCGGTTGAAACGCGACTGCTTGTACCTTGATGCCTCCCGAGCCGTATCATGATCAAATTCGAATATCGAAATCCGAAACCCCAAACAATGTCAAATTTCAAAATTCGAAATCGTAGAACAAGGGTGGAGCTGAACAGGATTTTGCTTTTGACATTCGAAATTTGAGTTTGTTTCGAGCTTCGTGCTTCGAATTTCGGATTTTTGTCGCCACCGCAAAAAAGTGAACGAGATCCGCCGGGTGTCCCTTAACGTGGTGCGAGTCCTATTTTTTCCTCTTGCCGAACGGGGGTGGTGGATTGCCTCCGTACACCGGAGGGGGCGTGATGGGATCCCCCGTCTCGGGGTCTGGCGGTGTCATGGGGGTATCCACGGGCCTGCGCTCCTCCGTACGCCACCGCTTCAAAAGCTGTTTCTCCGTTCGCATGCCCTCCGCTTCTCGTGTCCTCTTGCCTGCATGATCTTTCCCCTCAACCGCTACCAGGGCACCTGTGGGACACTTCTTCGCACAGTCAGGGTCGCCGCCGCACAGGTCGCAAAGAAGGGGGCTGTCCTTTTCAGGGTGGAGCTGGATCACACCCGAGACGCACGCTTCGACACACAGGCCGCAGCCTACGCATTTGTCCGCATCCACCCTCACGATTTTCGTCCTGGGGTCCTGGAGGATCGCCTTTTCCGGGCAAACGGAAGCACAAGGGGCTTTGGCGCACCGCAGGCAGATGACCGGCTTGTCGATCCCCAGCTCTTCCAGCTTGACCACGTGGAGCCGGCTCAGGGAAGGCGAATAGACGTTTTCGTGAGAAAAGGAACAGGCCGTTTCGCACGCCCTGCAACCTGTGCAAAGCCCTGCATCCACCACAAGCCTTCTTGGGATCCTTGTCCCTCCCTTCCCACGGGCCGCTCGCCTCTTCCTGAACCGGTTCATGTACTCGGAACCCTCCCCCATCTTTTTCGAGAGGTACGCCCAGCGGACGGTGGTCATCGCGTTGTTATCCCCTTTCCTCACGCCGTAGTTCTTCTTGAGGCGAATGCCCCTTTTCTTGAGGTCTTGGACGACAAAATCAAGATCCAGTTCCCTGAGTTTCTTGACGGTCGGCCAGCCGGTCTTGGGGTCCCAGCCGCGGAAGGGATAGTATTCAGACAGGAGCGCTTCATTTTCAAAGATCATTCCTCCGGCGAGGTTGGAGTCTTCCGGCAGGGGATCTTCGGTGAATCTCTTGGGCAGGTAATCATCCTTGCGGGTGAGACCGTACCGGACAAGGATCGCCCTTTCCAGGTTGTTGATCCTCTCGCCGATCCTGAGCACCTCTTCGATATCCACGTCAAATCCCGTGGAAAACCGGAAGAGGTCCCTTGCCATGGGTTCCTGGACGGCTTCCATGGACACGCCGATGATCTTGCAAAAACTGAGGGAGTCTGCCAGGGCGCACATCTCCTCGAACCAAGGGACCATTTTCCCTTTCCCCTCCCAAGGCTGCATCATCGCGCAGTTGGTCGAACCGAATCGTTCCAGGGCTTCCTCGGTCCGTCCCGACATCTCGAAAAAAGGATCGGCCCTCTGGTGATCCGCACCCCGAGACGCCACGGCGTTACCCAGGCCGTATGCCTTGAGGCCCCTGACGTCCGCCTGGAAAAGCTCCAGGTTCTTCGTTTCCATGCACAGGTCTCGCCCGATGCCCAGGGTCTTCGCTGCATGCACCACCCCTTTCGAAAGAACGGCGCCGAACCCCTCGTTCCGAACGATCTTCAGGAGCAGGTCGTAAACAGCCCTGGCGTTCCCCCAGGCAAGGTCAAGGCCGTCACAATCCTTCTGCGAAAGGAGGCCCTTTTGGTAAAGCTCCTGGGCCCAGGAGATGACTTCCGAAGCGGTGATCGAGTCGACGCCCGCGCGGTTGACGACTTCGGCGCACTTGAGGATGACTTTCAGATCCCGATTGCCTACCCTCGCACTGAATCCGGCCAGGGTTTCATACTCGGGCCCCTCCGCACGCAGTTCCTCACCGTCAAACCCTCCGGGCACCACGTAGTAGCGGCTGCAAGGGTTGACACAGCCGAAGCAGGCCTTCCGTTTCACGTTGTAATCGGCAGCCACGGTCTCCCCTGACACATCCAGCCAATGTTCGAAAACGCCTGTCTGAAAGTGCCGGGTCGGAAGGATGCCTGCCTGGTTGCAGAGGCGGATCAGGTTCGTGGTGCCGGTGATGCCCCTTTCCTGGAAGTTGGAGTGATGGTAGATGGCCCGGAAGAAATAATCGATCAGGGCTTGGAATCTCTCAGGCTCGGCCACCCTCGCGGCTCCGGTCCCGGTGACGGCCACCGCCTTGAGGTTCTTGGAGGCCATGAGCGCACCCATGCCGGTTCTGCCGAGGGCCCGGGAATTGTTGGTCATGATGTTGCCGAAGGAGACGCCGTTCACGGAAGCGGTGCCGCAGCATGCCACCTGGACCGTGTGATCATTGCACGCCTTGCGGACGGCTGAATTCGTCTCCCAGGTATCCAGGTGCCAGAGATCACGGGCGTCGCGGATCTCCACCCCGTGATCGACGACCCTCACGTAAACAGGTTTGTCCGCCTTGCCTTCGAAGACCATCTGGTCAAAGCCCGCGAACTTCATTTCCGCGCTGAAATGGCCCCCTGCATTCGAATCGCCCAGATAGCCCGTGTGGGGAGATTTCCCCGAGATGTTGATCCTCGCCCCGGGAAAGCTCGTGCCCGTGATCGGACCGACGCCGAAGATCAACTTGTTTTCAGGGCCCCAGGGATCAGCGTCGACCGGAATTTCCCTGTAATAGACCTCCATGTTGAAGCCCCTGCCACCCATCCATTTTCGGGCATAGTCTTCCGGAATCTCTTCGATATCAACCCTACGTTCTGCCAGGTTGACCCGAAGCCGAAACCCGGCGTGCCCATACCGAACGGCCATAGTGACCTCTCCTTAGGTTCGTACCCGAGGGACTTCCCCCATTCCCTTATCCCAATGGGCCTTCCAGATATTCTGAATTCACAAGGATGTCAATCCGGGATATTACCTTTCTTGAAGATTCATCCTGAAAAAGCCCCTCCTCCTAGGCTACTCAAAAACGCCCACACACAAAGCGCCAATTTCAGTCACGAGTGACGAGCCCAAAACATTGGCTTGTCGCTCGTGACTTGTCACTTGTCACTTCCCGCAGGGGCTCAGGGCAACGCCGTAAATGGGCGTTTTTGAGCACCCCGTCAGGATTTCCCGGATCTGCCCTCGATGTAGGCGAGATCCGATTCATCCAGGAATTTCCGGCAAAAGCGGTAAATATCCTTGTCGTCCAACCACTTCATGATGATGTGCACCAACTCGTCCGCTGTCTTCTTGGACAACGAGATCGCCAGAACGATCCGCGCCCTTTCCACCGTTTTAGGGTCCTTGGTCCACGGCTCAGGACCTTTCGTATCGAAGGAATTTATCGACATTCGGCCTCCCTGTCGCCGAGCTCGCTGTAACCGGCAGAATGCTGGACGCAGCCACGCTTCAATGGTGCCTGAATCCCTTCACCAGGCGATCCACCCGCTTCCTCGTGCCAGCTTAAACGATTTCCGGCGACAATTGCAAACCGATTGCCTGCATTCTTCAATACCTTGTTTTTCTCGCATTGTGGCTGCGGTTCCTGCTTTTCCCTGCTCTCTTGAATCTGTTTGACGTTGACCCCTTCTGACCAATTCTCTATACTTCAATCTTTAGCAGGATGCTGAAAAACACCCTGCCCGCAGGTTGCTCAAAAACGCTCAGATGCAAGGCATCCCGACAATCTTTATCCGCCTCCGGCGGGCCGAGGAGTGAGACGTACATGAGAGTACGTCGCAATGACGAGGGATGACCCGTCCTCCGCAGTAGCACTGCTACGGAGGATGGAGGGCAACGCCGCAGATGAGCATTTTTCAGCAACCTGTTAGGAAGCAGCGCTCCTCCGGCTCGGGAAGGACGCGATGAAAATAAGGTTTTCAGGAAGATGACAGGCGGTCCGTTGGTATGGTAGGGGATGGGAAAAAACTCCTTCTGGTCAAACTTGCCTACATCGGAGATACGGTCAGCCTCCTTCCCGTGGTGGAGAACCTCATGGAGAAGGCGCCCCGTCACACGGTGGATCTCATGGTGAACGAAGGGAGCGAGGAACTTCTCTCTCACCACCCCGGGATTCGCAAGGTGTGGGCCTACGCTCGCAGCAGGGCAAAGAGGAGCATCCTTTCATCTGTGGCCTACCATGCGGCCATCATCCGCCGCCTCAGGGCAGAGCGGTATGACATGGTGATCGACTATACCTACGGCGATAGATCGAGTTTCCTGTCCTTCATGACGGGCGCCCCCCAGCGCATCACCTACCGGAGCACCAACACCTTATCCCGACTTCTGATGACCGAATTCCTGCCCCTTGAGACGCGCAACCACCACATCGTCGATTATCAGCTGGAGTCGCTGAGGTCCGTCGGGATCCATGAATTTGATCGGAAAATGACCCTGCCCGTTCCTCCCTCCGTCCAATCGCAGATCGATCAGCGCCTCGCAAAAGAGGGACTCGAGCCTGGGAGAATGAAAGTGGTGATCCATCCCGGGGCTCGGAGGCGGTTGAGGGAATGGCGTGCGGAGAGGTTTGGCGAAATCGGCCGCCGCATCAGAGAATCTTACGGCGCTGCGATCATTCTGACCGGAGGTCCGGGCGATGAGGCGTCTGTGGAGAAAGCGGAAAGGGCGATGGGATTCACGGCGGATTTCAAGTCCACTGAGTTGAGCCTTCTCCAGGTGGCGGCACTCCTGAAGCGAAGCGTTTTGTTCATCGGCAACGACTCCGGCCCCGGACACATTGCCGCCGCCGTCCACTGCCCGACCCTGACCCTCTTTGGGTCCACATACCCGCATCTCTGGCGGCCCCTCAATCACCGGGGAGAGGTGCTGTTCAAGAACGTGCCGTGCTGCGGTTGCCGGCAGGAGGTGTGTATCCGACCCGAATCCAATTGCATGGATCTGATCAGCGTCGAAGAGGTGTGGGAGAAGGTGGTCAAACTGCTGAAGGAGGACGCCTGAATCGAATCCTTTCAGGTGAGCCTGTGGTCCAACCAATCGGCGAATATAGGGTACTCCCTGGGAAAAAGGGACAGTCGATCTCCGGGATGAACCAGCCCGTCCTTGGGCACAGATCGGTGGTTGACCATCGCGAGACTCACCTCCCGGGGTTCGATTCTCAGGAGGTCCAGCACCTCGGGGATGGATTTCGGGGCCCGGAGGTCCAACTGCATCGGACGCGGTTCACCCTTCTCTTTGACTTTCGACAAGGACCCGAAAAGAAAAACCTGGATCGCGGATGCCATGCCTTGCTCCTCCCCGTTGAAGTATTCCCGGGTCGGATCCTATTTCAAAGCCCCC
>JAGUZM010000337.1 GCA_020060805.1 Deltaproteobacteria bacterium
CCGTGGCATGCGCTCTCCATATTCCAACCTACCGAGAATGTCAATATGTCAAGAACGTCCCCTATCTCATGTTGGCCAAGGGTACTTTTTCAGATATCGAGCGCAAAGCGAATGGCCCCCACGACATCAGCCATCTTTCCCGGCGGCAAGGACGTGATCAGGCCACCGATTTTCCCCTTCGAAACAGTTTGCAGATGGTCGCAGTTGACTGCGCAATCCCGGGGCATACCATCATCCTTTGAGAGGAAGACCTCAGAGGGGATCTCCCGAACTCTACTCGTAATGGGAGCGACAGTTATTTCACCAAGGTATTCCAAAACGGAATCCCTTGTCAGTATGAGAACGGGTCTCTGTTTATCCGGCTGAGCAAATCTGTACCAACGGATTTCCCCGCGTTTCATTCTTCACCCCAAGCCTGTTCCCTTTCCCAAACCGAAAACTCATCGACAGACACTGGGTGCCGAGCGTACCCTTGACGGTGCTTGCGCTCGAGTTGTTCACGACTGTGGCGGGCAAGCGCCTCACGAAGCGCTTTTCGGGTGAAAGCGGAACGACTTGTGTTGAGTTGCTTTGAAACCCGGTCAACCGCTTTGACAAGATTCTCATCAAGGGTCATCTGAATAATCCTCATAACGCACCTCTATTATGTGGAATCTAATAGCTATATTAATCCACATCTTTATTCTTGTCAATATCCATTCTTTTTTGGCAGATGTGGCAGATGGGGACGTTCTTGATTTCAAGAATGTCCCCTATTTCACTTAACTTATTGTTTTTTGTTGCGGCCTAGAGATTCTCCTTGATGACCTTGATGAGTTTCTGGATCTCCTCGGGGTTGAGCTTGCCGTCTTTTCTGAAAATCAGCTTCCCGGCCCTGTCGAAAGCAAGAACGTTACTGCTGTCGTCGGCGATCTTCCATGCATTCACGATCACTTTCTTGTAATCGCGGACGTAGATCGTCCCCGGATATCTCTCCTGCTTTTCCTTGAGGGAGGAGGAAATCAGAAAATTGGGCATGAACGTCGCCGCCATGTTGATGATCGCTACGGACTGGAACTTTTCCCTCGGAAATTTCTCCTTGTCCAGGGCTTCGCTCGCGTCGTTGTTGGTGTCTTTTTCGTCCGGGTCCACATAGAACAGGACATAGACCTTGCCTTTCATCTCGTCACTCCTCCACGCCGTCCCGTCCAGGCGTCCTCCGAACTTCTCCTTCAGCTCTACCTTCGTGGGAACCTGGCCGATTTCGACGGCCAGGGTGACCTCGGGTGCCAGAAACAGGGAAAACAGGACCATCAGCATCTTCGCGAGAACCTTCATGGTCGACCTCCTTTGTCACGGTTGCTACCCTTCCGAGTTTTCGGTTTAACCGCCGCTCGTTTCAGAATGGCGCTGAACCTCTTTGCGAACGGCTCCTTCAGGGAGCGAGCAAATGCTCTCAGCCACTTCCGGATGTAAGCCAAGTCCATCTCCGGATTCCGCACCACGACAGAATGCACATCCTCCAGGTCGCGCGGCCGTCCGGCAATCATTTTGTGAATGATCAGATCCTCGACGGAAGCAAATTTGACTCTGCCTCTGCCGACGGGCACCAACCGCACCCTTTCAAGGGCTGCCTGCTCGTAGGGCGAGAATGAGAAGATAAAGTCTATCCGGATTTTGGTATCCGGATCTTCGCACGGCAGGACCATGGTCTTTGCCACAAAGGTGTCAGGGTCTGCGAGGGGCTGCAGGCCGGTACCTTGGATAGCGGAGAGCAAAAGACTTACTCTTTCAGCAGGCAAGCCGAGGGTGATGTCGATGTCCCGTGTCAGCCTCGGCTCGCCATAAAGAAGGACGGCTTGACCGCCGAGAACCATGTAGGAGATCTTATTCTTGTCGAGAGCGAGAGCGATTTTTTCTAGGAGCTTTTCGAACATTTACGGCCCTGGCGATACGTATGTCGACTTCTATTCCCTCGAGGGGATCCTGGGGTGGCAAGACACCGAAATGCTTTGCTTCTTGGTACATCGCCTCAAAAATCCGAAGGTTTTCAAGATAGGACGAGCGGTTTCTTCCCATAAGGTCTTTCTCGATCTCTTCCAGGAGTTCCTTCCGCCTGATCATGTTTACCTCTCCTGAGGGCTGAGGGTATTCCTATCTTCCTGATTTGTCAATTCATTTCGGATTTCCGTGTTTGTCTCTTAGCGGCCGAGGACGATGATGAAGTCATAGCCACGCTCTGAAAAAAAGCCCTTGGCTCATGCCTGTCCAAAATAGGAGTTTCACCACCCAGGCGCGGAGGACAAAGAGGGTGCTATGTTTTTCGTCTATCGGGAGATCCGCCGTCGCTAAAGCTATGGCTGGACAAGTACCGATAGACGAAAAATGATCCTCATAAGATTCTTTTAGGGCAGAATATTTTTGTTTGTCGGCATCTCCCGGCAAACAAAAACTCTTCTCTGTGCCCTCTGTGACTCTGCGGTGAACCAAGGTTTGTAATCCTGAAAAATAGTACTAAGACTCTAATCGCTGAATCCCAAGCCCGTGAACCGCTCGAGATGAGCCTGATCGACGAGCCACTCACCGCCCGTCTTCGTCAGACGGAGTTTGAGGCGATAGAGGTCAGCCTTCTCCCCCACCTGCTCTACCCACTTTTGGGGGTCGTTGACCAGATCGTTCAAATCGGGAAGCGACTGATCCTTCTTGACGATCAGGAACGGAAACCGGGCTGATGCATGGTTTCCGTCTTTCGCGATCTCGACGCCGGGTTGCGGGTAGGATATTTTCATGTCCCCATACTGCCTGAAAGCGAGCCAGAGGATTCTTTTCACCTCTTTCCGATCCACCTCCGCGGGGAGCACCTTGAGATCCTCGGTGGCGAGTTTCAAAATGCCGTCGATCTCATGTTTTTCAGCGTAATTCACCCCTTTCCGGATCAAACTTCGAATCGCCGCGACATCATCTTTTTCCCCGCAGCATGGCATGGCGAGGAGAAATGCCGCGCAAAACAAGAGGGAAAGGCACGAAATTCTGCACGCCATAACCATTCTCAATTTTGCAGCCCTCCCTGGCGGAATCACCCCATGCACCCGATATCCTTCGATGACTCAAACCCACCCCCAATTCACCTAATGAAAGCGGGAGGTTGGTTTCGATGGGTTCCTGATCACCAGCAGGCGTAAGATGCAAGGCGCCGAGGAGCGACGACTGAGGCGTATGAACCAATACGCCGCAAGGAGTAGCGAGCGAAGGCAACGCCGCAGATGATGCCTTGATGGTGAATCAGGGATGACTCTTTCTCTTGTCCTTGACGACCAAGGTATTATATCATTCTACATTAACCTGTGGAAACCCGATGTGCCCACACCCGAGGGGGAGCGATGTAAACCTCTCGTCTTAGAGACGAGGGCAGTTAAGTTTTGATTCTTGGTCTTATTCGCGGGTCGGGCGTATCAACGATGTTCGGAGGTTTCATGGATGGATAGAAAACGATCCTACGAAGAGCTGGAACAAAGGGTGAGGGAACTCGAGGTAGGAGCATCCAAAGCCAGAGAGGCGGAGAAGGCTTTGCGGGAGAGCGAGGAACTCCTCTCCCAGATCATTCAGGCAACCCCTGTTCCAACCTTCGTCATTGACAAGAACCATATCATCGCCCAATGCAACAAAGCCTACGAGAGACTCGTCGGCCTTCCCGCGGAAAAGATCATCGGAAGCCACAAGGAATGGCTTGACGCGGAATCTCGCGAAACGCCCTACATGGCCGACTTTATCCTGGACAAGGCGCCCGAAGAGGAGATGTCATGGTACTACGGCGGCAAGTGCCGGAGGTCCAAGCTCGTCGAGGGCGCCTATGAGGCGGAGGCTTTTTTCCCGCGGGCCGGGGACAACGGCAAGTGGCTCTTTCTGACCGCCGCCCCTCTTAGAGACGCCGAAGGCCGTTTCATCGGAGCGATAGAAACGCTTCAGGATATCACGGAGCAAAGACTCGCGGAGGAAGCCCTGAAGGAGAGCGAAAAGACGCTCTCCCAGATCGTTGAGGGAACCTCCATCCCGAGCTTCGTCATCAACAACAACCACATCATGACCCACTGCAACAGGGCGTTCGAAAACCTGACGGGCATCAAGAGGGAGGTTATCATCGGCACGACCGGCCAGTGGATGAGCTTTTACGCCGAGGAGAGGCCCGTCATGGCGGACTTTATCGTGGACAGGGCCTCTGAAGAGGAAATGGCCCGATATTACGGCGACAGATGCCGGAAATCTCCGCTCATTGAAGGCGCCTATGAGGCCGAGAATTTCTTCCCGGACCTCGGGGAAACTGGGAAATGGCTTTTTTTCACCGCCGCGCCCATCTTAGATGACAAAGAAAACGTCATCGGCGCGATCGAGACAATCCAGGATGTGACGGAAAGAAAGCACTCTGAAGAAGCTCTCCGGGAATCGGAGAAGCGCTACAGGGCCCTTCTCGATTTCGCGCCCTACCCCATCGTCGTGTTCACCCTCGACGGACGGGTCTCCTACCTCAACCCTGCCTTCACAGAGACATTCGGCTGGACCCTGCAGGAGCTGGAGGGGAAACGGATTGATTACGTTCCCCATGGCCTGGAGGAAGAGACCCAGAAAGGCATCCAGCAACTCCTCGAAAGGAAGGTCATCCTCAGGAAAGAGACGAAGAGAAAAGCAAAGGACGGCCATGTTCTCGACGTCATCATCAGGGCCGCGGTTTTCTCCCTTTCCGGGGATGAACCGGAAGGCGAACTGGTCATCCTGAGGGACGTGACGCAGGAAAAAAGGATCGCCCGCACCAACGAGGCGATGCTCCGGATCAGCATGGCTCTCCCCGAATACCCCGAGTTGGAAGACCTGCTCTACTATATCAACATGGAGGTCAAAAGGCTCCTCGGCACCGAAGGAGCCATCGCGATCCTCCTCGATGAGATGAAAGACGACCTTTTCATCCTGGGAGCCGCCTATGACGACATGGATGCCCAGAGGAGAGCGGGAGAAATACGCTTCGCCAAGCACGAGCTTGTTTCAGGAAGGGTGATCGAGACAGGGGAACCGCTCATCGTCTCCGACACGACCGGGGACAGCAAACTCCATGAGGAAAGGGACAGGCGCCTCGGTTACAAAACACGAAACCTCGCCCTCGTCCCCCTCAAGAGCAGCGACCGCATCATCGGGACGATTTGCGCGATCAACAAAAAGGAGCGGGACTTCGACGAGAAAGACCTCGAACTCCTCAGCACGATCGCCGGAACCGTTGTCCTCTCCGTGGAAAATGCCCGGTTCGCAGAGGAGCTGAAAAAAGCGTATATCGAGGTCAGCAGCCTCAACAAGGCAAAAGACAAGGTCATCAACCACCTCTCCCACGAATTGCGGACCCCGGTTTCGATCCTCTCCGGGTCTCTGAATATCCTCGCCAGAAAACTGGCGCCCCTCCCGGAAGACACCTGGCGGCCGACCCTGGAGAGAGTCCAGAGAAACCTGGACCGCATCGTGGAGATCCAGTACCAGGTGCAGGACATCATGGAAAACAGGGATTACAGGGCCCGGGGCATCCTTTCCGCCCTCCTGGATGTGTGCTCGGATGAGCTGCAAACCCTCGTGGCAGAAGAAGTGGGAGAAGGCCCACTGGTGGAGCGCATCCGGAAGCGGATCGAGGAGATCTTCGGCACGAAGCAAGCGGTCTCTCAAGAGATCGGGCTCGACACGGAGGTGCGCAAAAGGTTGGACCATTTGAGGCCCCTTTTCAGCCACAGGGAGTTGGACGTCACCACCCGCACAGAACCGGTCCCTTCCATCCTGCTCCCTCCGGATGTGTTTCACAAGGTCTTCGACGGCCTCGTCAAAAACGCTGTCGAGAACACCCCTGATGAAGGTAAGATCGAGGTGGAGGTCCGAAAAAAAGGGGATGGCGCCGAGCTCGTTGTGCGCGACTTCGGCATCGGGATTCCCGAGGACGCCCAGAGCAGGATATTCGAGGGGTTCTTCACGACCCGGGACACCATGACTTATTCCACAAAGAAGCCCTTTGACTTCATGGCGGGCGGAAAAGGGGCCGACCTGTTGAGGATGAAGATATTCGCCGAGCGGTATCACTTCAAGATCGAGATGAGTTCCAGCCGTTGCCCCCATCTCCCCAACGAGACGGATATCTGTCCAGGCAGGATCAGCGAATGCCCCTTTTGTTCAACCATAGAGAACTGCCATCGTTCTGCGAGGACCACGTTCAGCGTCTATTTCCCCCCGGCCACCGTTTCGAGGGAAAAGGCGGGTCCTACGCCCCCAGCCGGGTATCCGGAAGACAGACCGGAGGGCCGTTGATGCGACAACGATCGCAAGCGGAAGCCCTTGCCCTGAGGGTGAAGGACCTGGAGCACTCCCTGGCCGAATCGGAAGCAGCCCTGGACGCGGTCAAGGAGAGCGAGAAGAGGCTCTCTCTCATCATTCGGGGAAGCGCAATCCCGACCCTCGTCATCGACGAGAACCACGTGATCACCCACTGCAACAAGGCCTATGAGAGGTTCAAAGGTCTCCCTGCGGACAAAATGGTGGGAACCAGGAACCAGTGGATGACCTTTTACTCCAAGCCGATGCCCGTCATGGTGGACTTCCTCGTGGATGGGGTGCCTGAGGAAGAGATCCTGAGGCATTTCGGGAGCCGAACGCGCAAGTCCGCTTTCGTCGAAGGGGGCTTCGAAGCAGAGCTTTTTTTCCCCAACCTGGGCGCCAGCGGGCAGTGGCTTTTCTTCACCTCCGCGCCCCTGAGGGATGAGACCGGTCGCGTGGTGGGCGCTGTGGAGATGTTTCAGGACGTGACGGACCGCAAAAGGGCTGAGGAGGCCCTGAAGCGATCGGAGAAGCGCTTCAGGACCCTTCTGGACTTCGTCCCCTACCCGATCGGCGTGTTCGACATGAAAAGCCGTGTCACCTACGTGAACCCGGGCTTCACGAAGGTCTTCGGATGGACCCTGGAAGAACTGGAGGGTAAAGTCATTCCTTTCGTGCCCGACGAGGCCAAGCAGGAAACGATGGAGAACCTGAAGCGCCTGAATGCTGAAAAAATCTTGGTCCGCCACGAATCGAAGCGCCTCACCAAAGACCACCGCGTTCTGGATGTGTCCATCCGGGCAGCCATTTACGCCGAACCTGAGACCGAATCCGCTGGGGCGATCG
>JAGUZM010000509.1 GCA_020060805.1 Deltaproteobacteria bacterium
CCTGTTGCTCACCCTGACTATCACCCTTTTCGACCTCGCCCTTCCCTACCTGACCAAGATCGCCATCGATCGGTACATCCTCTCCTCATGGTACCGGGTGGACTTCCCCAAGATGGACGACAGGGCGAAGGGAGCACTCCTCGAAAGCCTGGAAAACAAGCTGGAAGAGAGCTCCGACAGGTCCCAGGGCTTCATTTCGAACGAAAGAATCAAGAAAATCGACCCGGCCCTCCTGCATCAGCTGAGAACCACGAGGGGGATTCCGGATGATCGCTACTACAGGCTTGATGCAGCGCTCGTCGAGGAATACCCGGATCTTCTGAAGGGTTCGATCCGCCTGAAAGACGGCGCCGCCATGGTCCCCCTGGAAAGCCTCAAAGGGCTCGGAGCAGGAGATCTTTTGAAGATAAGGGGGAACGACCTTGGAGGGCTCACCTGGGTGGGTGTTTTGCTTATCGCTTTCTTGTTCATCTCTTTCTGGCTCGGTTACGGGGAGTACTACCTTCTGGAATTCATCGGCCAGAAGATCACCCAGGACATTCGCCTCGAATTGTTCCGAAGGATGCAATCTCAGGCGGTCAGCTTTTTCGACAGGCACCCGGTAGGCCGGCTGGTGACCAGGGTGACGAACGACATTGAGAACCTGAACGAAATGTTCAAGTCCGTGATGGTCACGGTCCTGAAGGATATTTTTATTCTCGCGGGAATCCTGGTGGTTCTCTTCTACCTCGACTGGCGGCTCGCCCTGGTGAGCTTCGCCCTCATCCCCGTCATTTTCGGGCTCGCTCTCCTTTTCAGTTCCATGGCGCGGGAGGCCTTCAGAGAACTGAGGGCTAAGGTGGCCAAAATGAACGCTTTTTTGCAGGAGCGGATCACGGGAATGCGCACGGTCCAGCTTTTCGCGACCGAGGAATCACAGAATGAGAGGTTCGGCAGGATCAATCACGAAAACTACATCGCGGGGATGAAACAGATCAGGATTTTTGCCGTCTTTATGCCCGTGATGGACCTTTTCGCCGCCTTTGCCGTGGCCCTCATCATCTGGTACGGCGGGGGCAAGGTGATCGGAGAGCAGCTCTCCCTCGGCTCCCTCGTCGCCTTTGTCAGCTACATCCAGATGTTTTTCAGGCCCATCCGGGATATCTCGGAGAAGTATAACATCATGCAATCCGCCATGGCTTCCACGGAGCGGATCGTGGAATTCCTGGATCATCGGGAAGAGATCGAGGAGCCTGAAGTACCCGTGAAACCAGCCAAGCTGGAAGGGCATCTCGAATTCAGGAACGTTTCATTCGGGTACAACAAAGATCGTCCGGTGCTACGGGACGTCTCCTTCGAAGTCAAGCCGGGCGAGATGGTGGCTGTCGTGGGCGCAACGGGTGCGGGGAAAACCACCTTGGTCAACCTGATCGAGCGGTTCTACGAGCCCGGGGAGGGGGGTATCCTGGTGGACGGTGTTGACATCCGGCAGCGCTCACAGAAAGAGCTTCGATCGTCCATCGGCCTGGTGATGCAGGACGTGTTCATTTTTTCAGGAACCGTGAAGGACAACATTCTCCTCGGGAAGGATGAAGGAGGGCAGGCAAGCCTGACGGAAGCGGCCGGCCAGGCGAACGCGGACCGGCTGATTGAGAGGTTGCCCGCAGGATTCCAGCAGGAGATCGGCGAGGAAGGGGCGAACATATCCGCCGGGGAGCGCCAGCTCCTGTCTTTTGCGAGGGCCCTGGCACACGATCCAAAGTTGCTCATCCTCGACGAAGCAACGTCGAGCGTTGACCCTGAGACGGAAAGGCTGATCCAGGAAGCGATATTCAGGATGACCAAGAAGCGCACCACCCTGGTCGTGGCCCACAGGCTCTCCACCATCCGAAGCGCGGACCGGATCCTCGTGATGCACCACGGTCGGATCAGGGAGCAGGGGACCCACGATCAGCTCATGGCCATGGGAGGTCTCTACTACAGGCTGAACCGATTCAGGGAGACTTAGCAGCCTGGGAGTGGGTTTCGGCCAAGACGTCGCTTGTGTCGCTCCAAGATAAAACGAGATTAATAAGGAGGAAAAACATGGCGCAATGGTTGAACCGGAAAACAGGGACAACATGCCTTTTCGCTGTGGTCCTGTGGGCGGTTCTGATGCTCTGTTCGACGGCCGTCGCGGGCGAGAGGGCGAAGAACGTGATCGTCCTGATCGCCGACGGGTGCTCGAACGAGCAGTACACCTTTGCCCGGTGGTTCAAAGGGGAGCCTCTGGCCCTGGACCCGATCCGGGTGGGGGCTGTCAAAACGCACATCGCCGATTCGGTGGTCGCTGACTCGGCTCCTGCAGCTTCGGCCTATGCCACCGGCGTGAGGACGAGCGACAAGTTTATCAGCGTGGGACCTCACGCCGACACGATGGCCGGTGTTCCGAAACCGGATGCGGAGCTTCAGTATAGGCCCCTCGCTACGGTCCTGGAGGGGGCGAAGGTGATGGGAAAAGCCACGGGCATCGTGGCCACCTCCCGCGTCACCCATGCGACACCGGCAGCGTACATGGCCCACGTGCCGGGCCGGGACATGGAAGATGACATCATGGAGCAGGCGGTCTACCAGAAGATCGATGTGGTTTTCGGCGGCGGAAAGCGGCACCTCGCACCCAAAGATGCCGGGGGCATACGGGCCGATGGCGAGAACCTGGCCATGGAGCTGAGAAGCAGGGGTTATCAGATCGTGGAGTCCCGCGATGAAATGCTGAAGGTCAATGAAGGGAAGGCTTTCGGCATGTTTGCGTCCAGCCACATGGACGCTGAAATCGACAGACCAAGACTTCACCCGGGCCAGCCGACCCTCGAAGAAATGACCCGCAAGGCGATTGAGATTCTCTCCAAATCCCCGCGCGGGTTTTTTCTGATGGTGGAGGGAAGCCAGATCGACTGGGCCTGCCATGCGAACGACCCCGCCCACCTCCTGGGCGATCTCCTCGCCTTCGACAGGGCTGTGGCGGCCGCCCTCGAGTTTGCGAAGAAGGACGGAAGGACTCTGGTCATGGCCTTGTCGGACCACAACACCGGCGGTTTTTCCATCGGCAACTACGGAAGCGACAAGGTCTATTCACAGATGAAACCCGACGCTTTCCTGGCTCCCTTCAGGAGAATGAAGGCCTCGGCGTTTGCGCTGTGGAAAAAGATGGGCGATGAAAGGACCGTACCCAAGGTCAAAAGCGTGGTTTTGGAAGGATGGGGTATTGACTTGAGCGACGAGGACGCTCAGCTCATCTTGAACCTAGCAGCGCAGAACCGGAAAGCGAAGCAGGAAGAGTTCTATGCCGTCGGCAGGGTGATCAGCCAGAAATACACTTACGTGGGGTGGACGACCCATGGGCACAGCGGCGGGGATGTTCCGCTGCACGCTTTCGGCCCCGGCAGGCCCATGGGTGTGATCGATGGGCCGGAAATAGGCCGGATCTGCGCAAGAGCCATGGGTCTCGATTTAGAAAAGCTTAACCAGCGCCTCTTCGTGGAAGCGGGCAAGGCTTTTGGCGATGGGAATGTCAGGGTAGACAAAAGGGATCCTCAAAATCCCGTGGTGCTGATCCAACACAAGGGCAAGACCGCGGAACTGCCGGTCAACAAGAACTGGTTGCTCTTTGACGGGAAAGCGAGACCCCTGGAGGGGGTTGTGGTCTACGCAGCAGAAACGCAAAAGGCATACATCCCGATGCAGGCGGTTCATTTTATCAGGATGAGCAAAGAGCCTCTGCCGTCAGTAGTGGCGGGCCAAAAGAAGTGATAGGGGAAATAGAGGTTTGAGGCCATCAGGCGAAGCCATAATCACGAAGTCCCTGCGCCACCTTTTCGGCATCCCCTATTTCGCATGCTTCGTGATTAGCCCGCGCGCCTTCGGGACAAGCGAATTGGCGGCGCCAACGGCAGGGCAAACGGTCTGGCTTGGAGCGGTACCGAAAAGCCAGTCCTTGTTCAGCCCTTGGTTCGGCTAAGTCTTTCTCTGAGTTCTTTGATCCGACCCCGCCAGTATCTTGGCCGCCTCTTTTGGTGGGCGACTGCCACAATCACGATTAAATGCGATTCAACAGCGTACATCAGAGTGTACGGGAAATGGTTCAGAACTTTCCGTCTTATGCCACCCCCGACGTCCACTGCGGCATAGGGATTTTCGGTAATGAAGGTAACTCCCTTGCGAACCTCAGCAATGAAGCGGAGGCCGACCCCTGGAGCCTCCTTTTCATAGAACCAGACCGCTTCGCGGAATTCCTCTTCAGCTTCGGGTAGGAACTCGGATTTCATGAGATGTCAGCGATAGCTCGGTCGAAAACTTCTTCAGCCGGGATGCCTTTGACCTTGCCCTCTCGGAACTCTTGAAGCCGACGCTTGGCCTCCTGTAGCCAGAGGCGCTCAGCCTCAGATTCCGATGGTTCATCCAGGCTAAGCAGAAGGGTCCCCGCCAACTCCGCTCGCTCTTCTAAAGTAAGATCCTTCGCCACTTTGATGATTTCTTCAAGTTTCTTCGACATTAATTGTTCTCCTTTATTTTTGATGCCGAACAAGTTATTTTATGGTTTTCGGATATCTCCGTTGGCACCAGGGTCTGTGCGCGGCAACAGGGTTTTTTTGCGTGACTGAGCGCTCTTGTCCCAGCGTCCTAAGTGCCTAATATTACATATATATGATAAGAATGCGTTTGACAAGCAATTTCAAATATCGGGACTCAACTCGCCGGATATCATGCAGGAAATAATGTTATCCAGTTTCTGGAGAACACCACACGCTCGCCATCCCCACATCGTTGCAGATGAAATTCGAGGAACAGTTGTGGAACGAGACGATTCCTGGGAAATCACTTGGTTTGTATGAGAAGTAGTCGCATATACCAAGGAGAAGGGGGCGGCAAGTGGAGCAAAAAGTCAGGTCATGCCTGTCCAAAAAATAAAATTCTCAGCCCAGGACACGGTGAACTCGCCTCGCCACCTTATGCGAGCCATTTTCTGAGGCGGCGGATCGCTTCCTCCAGGGTTTCATCCTTCTTGCAAAAGCAGAAACGGACAAGGTTTCGGCCCCTGCTGCGCTTGCCCGCCTCAGGAGGGGAGACGCATGCAGGTCGTAGATCTCGTCTCAGACAGGTTGGCTCGCCAAAGGCGAGTAAATGTGGGGAGGATGAGTTCAAAGCTCCCCTTTACCCGATTCTCCGATCTATTCCTAAGTTTCACCTTTTCCAGACAATATAAAACCAATCGCTCTCTTCCTCTCTCTAGGCTTCGGCGCATCAATCAGTTTTCGAATCTCTCGTATCAAGTCGATCAATATCTCGTCGTGGTCGCTCACGCGTCTTTCGAGTTCATACATTTTGTGTGAAAGCTTCTCATTTGTCAGCGCCATTTCACGTAATCGAACAAACGCCCTAACGATAAAAACACTCATCTTATTCGCGCGTTCGGAGTTGAGGACGTTCGCGACCTGCAAGGCTCCATGCTCGGTAAAGACCAAGGGCAGCTTACGTCGACCACCCCAGCCCGAACTTGATGTCGCAAATTGCGATTTCAAGTTTTCGAACTCCTCCTTCGTTAACCGGAACATAAAGTCTTCCGGGAATTTCTTGATATTGCGCCGGACCTGTTCATTGAGGCGTCGCGTCTCTACCCCATATAGCTCAGCAAGGTCGGAATCCAAAATGACTTTTTCACCACGGATAATCATTATGATCTTCAGTATCCGCTTTTCCGAGACAAGTTCCTTTGGATTTCTGATCATTGCTTTATGGTTCATTTCGCTGTAGGAGAATGCGGCGTTGACCCGTGGCACGAAGCCTGCGGTGCCGAAGGCACGTGCAAGCGAGTGACATCGGTGCCCAATGGCCTGGTTGGCGCCGCTGATGCGGTTAATTGGGCGGCAAAGGAGCGCAGCGGATTTGCCGATCCATCTTCAACCGCTTGTGTACACCCGGCAGGTCGTAGATCCCGTCTCAGACAGGTTGGCTCGCCAAAGGCGAGTAAATGTGGGGAGGGGGAGTTCAAAGTTCCCCTTTACCCGACTGTGGCTTTGCTTCGTAATTTCTCAAGACTTCTTTCACAAATCTCTCCCAATCCCCTGGTGTGTCCAAGAAAAAGGCTCTTTCTTTTCCAAAGGTGGACTGCATTGCAGCGCGATAGGGGCTGTAGCTTTCGCCCCGCGTCACGTAAAAATAGCTCCAGCCACTCTCTTCTGCCTTAACCCTGTTCCCGCTGTATTTCCGCGCATCATTGCCGAAAATGCCCAAGGCTTTTATTTCAATAGCAACTTTTCCTACCAGCATGTCAACTTTGGTTCTACCGTGGAGCGGCACTTGCTCCTCTATGGTGGGGGTTATTCCCGACTCTTTTAATTCCTCGAACAAGCAATGGCGGATTGTCTGCTCATATACCCATCCATTCAACCCCTTCGTAGTCGGTTGCCTTCCCTCGGCCACAGGCAAGGAGGCAAGTAGCTTCCGGGCGGCAGACAAGTTTTCCTTATACAGCTTATCTACGTCGTTTTCGTCATATTTCATATTGTTGCCATAACGCTCGGGCTGACAGGTGCGCAGGCGCTTTTTCCGCCCAACCTTGTCCCGCCCTTTGTTATCTGCCAGTTAACCATTCGGACAATCGATTCTTGATTCGAATCAAACGATCAGTGCTAATTTCGCCAATGGCGCCTTCCAAAATGCTTTTATGTACTACAGCTAAGCGACCAATTCGGATGACGCTGGCGAATTTCAATCCGGAATTGTTGAAGTCACTATCGTCCTTAGACATGATTTCATCAAAAGAGGATACTTCCTGCGACAGCTGCGATGAGATCATTCAAATAAGCCAGTCGTCATAGGCTCCTGGAAGTTGCCGAACGACTAATGCAGGACGCAGCTTACCATCTTTTTGATCTGCATAAGGGAACCGGAAAAGAACGATTTGGCCTTCCTGGATCATGAGAATTTCTCCTTGATATCATGAGTACCATATGGACTCGGTTCCTCTTGAATCCCCCTCATTGCAGAATCTAATGAAAATCGATACCATTCCGAGTCTTCCTCTTTTCGTCCCTTTTTAGCTTTAAGATATTCTACAAAATCTAGCACCTCAGTCTGATCCGACTCGGGCATCGATTTGACTTGCTCAAGAATTCTCTCAACAATGTTCATTCTAGACTCCTTTCACGGCTTCCATGGCAAATAACGCGCCGGGTAACAGGCTGGCTTTGTAGCGGGAGCGGAAAAGTCAGTCCTTGTTCACCCGGATGTTAGACCTTCCTTATCATTACCAACCCAATATTTCCTTTGTAGAGTGAGGAATGCCTCTTTGTCGTTTTCAAGATTTGGCCATTCAAGGTCAAAGGCATTATGCGCAATTGCCTTCACGTTGAAATAATACTCCAGAGCAGTCAATAGAACTAAGTCGATGTTCTCATCCCTTGGGCCTGCCTTGATCTTGGTAGAGCCCGTGTCGGAATCATCCAAATAGTCCCTTACAGACTCTGGACCGGTATGTTCGATAGATGAGAGTCGGCTGTAAATTATCCGGTAGTCCTTTTCCAGATCAACTCCCTGCTCCGAGGCCATCTCGAAAATTGACTTCCCCGACCAATTAAAGAGGTCCTCCCTTTTCGCAAGGCTGTACTTCTTCTTGATGGATTCAAAGTTCTGGTCATGAACACTCAGGTCCTCGTCCTTGATTTGGTCCCAAATATCTCCGTGGTCGATTACCCGCTGGATTGCCAGTTTTCTGAAAATCACCTCAAAGTCAGCGAATCTCTCAAACCGCTGAGCGACATCGGTAGCTGTAAGCCACTTGATGTTGATGTATAGATTAAGGAGACTCCTGAGGAGAACCATGGCCTCCGTCGCGAGCCCATGAGTGCAAAGTACGTGTATTCCCTCAAGCAAATACATTGCCCGAACAAAATGGAAAAGCGTCACCTGTTTCTCTGGGCTGTTCGCGTTTTTGCCGGCCAAGAACGAAGGTCCCTTTTCTATGGCTCTTTCTGCAAAATCAAACAGGTCACGGTACTTGTGCATCAAAAAATCAGTCGCTATCATCTTACACTCGACGGTATATGATTTTGGGTTTAATGCGGCGTTGACCCGTGGCGCGAAGCTTGCGGTGCCGAAGGCACATGCAAGCGAGTGACATCGGTGTCCAATGGCCTGGTTGGCGCCGCCTGCGGCGGCGACAG
>JAGUZM010000335.1 GCA_020060805.1 Deltaproteobacteria bacterium
CCAACCCCACCACGGGGTCCTCGTTTACGATGCCGGGGATCTCCCCCCAGTTCCACAGGGGATAGGTTCCGGACTCCCAGGGCATGGCGACGTCGGCCATGTCCGCCTTCCCCGTGGCCACAGCCTGAAGGAGTTGGTCTGTCGGGAACATTCTGGAGATGATCTTAAGTTTGATCTGTCCGTTGCTGCGCTCCCAAAGCATCCGCTGCATCTCCCCGCCCGGGCGATAGACTTGCGAGGCCCTGAACTTGGGCCCCCAGATGTCGTTCCACGCAAAGGTAAGTTCATGGACCTTCTTCTCCGCGGCCGACACCCCGGAAGCGGCGGGTAAGACCATGAAAGCACCCAAAACAAACAGCCACAAAACCCAAAGACCTCTGTTCTTCATTTTCTCCTCCTTCTTGCCCGATAGGGCGGGAAATGGGTTAATGAACTTCACCATGGGATTCCGAGGCGTGGATTCCCAAAAGCTTTCGGGCGAGGACCACGGCGCCGGGGGCGTCATCGCTGTACCCGTCCGCGCCGATCTCATCGGCAAAGCTTTGATTGACAGGGGCACCGCCGACGATGATTCTTCCTTTTACGCCTGCTTCCTTCAGTTTCGCCACCGTGGTCTTCATCGCCGGCATGGTGGTGGTCAACAGGGCGGAAAGGGCGACGATATCCGCCTTATTCGCCATCGCCCCCTCGACAAAGCGGCTGTGATCCACGTTGATTCCAAGGTTGATGACCTGGAAGCCGGCGCCTTCGAGCATCATCGCCACAAGGTCTTTCCCGATGTCGTGCAGGTCGTCCTTGACGGTGCCGATGACCACAACGCCGGCAGGCTTTGTCTCAGCTCCTGTTAGGAGAGGCCTGATCACCTCCACGCCCGCTTTCATGGCCTGGGCAGCGGCAAGCATTTCCGGCAAAAACATGTCCCCGCGGCTGAAGCGCCGGCCCACTTCATCCAGGGGCGCTATCAAACCCTCCTTGAGAATCGCGGACACCGAGGTGCCGGCCTGCAGCTCTTTTTCCACGAGCTCAACGACCTTTTTTTGTTGAAGGCAAGAACCGATTGGAAAATGTCTTGCACAGCCATGTGGATTTCCTCCTTTTTCCTCCCCCGTCGGAGGGGGTTTGCAAACCGAGTTATTTCACGAGAAGCTGATCCGCAGCCCTGACGATCCGGTCAAGCTCTTGGCACCCGGGGTCATCGAGAAGGGATGGATTTTCCTTGGCCGCAAGGGTTCGGTACTGTGCCAGGGCTCTTTCCAGAAGGTCTTTGCGGCCTTGGCGTTCCCAGGACTCCCTGGAGACGCGGACGAAGTGCTGGGGCATGAACCCGTCCCGGCAATGGGCCAGGGTGTGCGGGGAGGTGAGGAAGTGGTCACCAGGCTTGGTCTCCACAATCACATCCCAGGCGAGCTGATCGTCATCCAAAGCCATTTCTTTCACGAGTTGTCTCGCCATACCGATCACCTCGTTATCGACCATCAATTGCAGGGGGCTGACGACGGTGGCGGTCTCGATTTGCCCGGCACCGCCGAGGATATCCAGGCCGGAGGCGGCCGCCAGGGTAGTGAGAACCGCGCGCTCGCTCATGCACTGGCCGTCAAGGGTCACGGCGTCAGACCCGGAGCCGTAGTTGTGCGTCGGCAAGCCGAAGGCGGCCTTGATAAACTGGATGCACCCGGATGCGCCCTTCATCGCCTCCACGCTCGACTGGAGGCTTCGACCGGAGCGCATGTCCGTGGAGAAAATGATCGGACAGGCGACGACCGGCGTACCGGGCCGGACCGCCTGGGCCATGGCGAGCATGGCGAGAATCTCGGCGCTCGCCAGAATGATGACGGCCGGCAAAGTGGCGGGGGCGGTTCCACCGGAGCCAGGCAGAGAGCAAGCATGAATAGGGAGGAACGCTCTGGCAGACTGGAGAACAATCTCGATATCCATATGTTTGAATGATCGGGGAGTGAGAGAACAAGCGATCATGCTGATGACCGGGTTGGTCTTGAGAGCTTCTTCGCCTCCCGCTACCGCTGCGCCCAGCTTGATCAGGTGACGAACGCTCGCAATGCTGTAAGGCTGGACCCAGACGTGTTTATCCGTGTTCTTCAGGACCGTGCTGAGGGCATGGATGTCCGCCGTCTCCACGGGTACGTCATGACAAAACAGATAGGGAAGGAAGCTGATTTCGTCGAGATGGTTGATGAGCTTCGCCCACTGCCCAAGATCCGCAACGGTGATCTTCCGGGAAGCCCCGCTTTCCGGCTCTATCCAGCCGTGGGCGCCCGTGTTGGTGCGGGCATAAAAGGTGCCGTCTGTGCGCGGGAGTTCGAGAACCCTGTCCTTTCCTCGCGCGCCGAGGAAGAATGTCTTCGGAGCCTGTTCAATCGATTTCTCCATCAGGGAGCGGGGGAAGCGGACCATTCCTCTTTCCGCGTCCACCTTGGCTCCGGCGTCGGAAAGGATGCTGAACATCCTGGGATGGGGGTCCAGTTTGACTCCGTGCTTGTCCAGCAGATCGAAAACCTTGTCACGCAGGGAAGCGACCTGAGGGGGGGTGAAAAAAGAAAATCGTGAACCTATCATCGCTGGGCCTCCTTGTTCCGTTCGAGCCTCACCAGGAGGGCGGGCTGACCACCCAAATGATCTTGCAGGTTTTTTTCCCCTTGTTGACCCAGGAGTGGGGCAAAAGGGATGAATAGTAGAAAGAGCACATCGGGCCCACGGTGTAGACCTCGTTCCCGACGGTGATCGTTATTTCTCCTTCCAGGACAAAACCGAACTCTTCCCCGGGATGGGAGTATGGCTCCCTGCTTTTTCCACCGGCCTTAATCGTCGTCAGGAAAGGCTCCATCCGTTTGGAAGCGACGATCCTGACAAGCCGCTTGGTGTTGGACTGCCAACCGGGAATCAGCACTCGGGTCCACTGATCCGGGGTCGTGACAACCGGGTCATCGATCAGTTCGTCGGCGAAGAAATCAATCACCCTGACATCCAGGGCCTGGGCGATCGTTTTGAGGGTCGAGATGGAGGGAGACGCCTTGTCGTGCTCGATCTGCGATATGAAAGGGGCTGTGAGATGGGCCTTAGCCGCCAGTTGCTGGAGGGTCATCCCCTTTTCTTTTCGCCATTGGGCTATCTTCTGGCCGATGGAGAGTGCGGGCATGATGAAAACACTCCGTGGAGATAGGGGGTTTAAATATAATCTAATTTATTCGATATCATTAAATCAAAGAAAAATCCCTTGTCAAGGAAAAAATTAGATTAAATCTAATTTTCTAGAAAAGATTTAATGTTGAGGCGTCCCGGGGCAATGGCTGATGAAGCCTCGCCGCCCGCCTCTCCACCCTCCCTCGCAGTACTGCTAAGGCGGATACGGCGCTGCCCTGAATGCCTCTGTAGGTCAGGGGTTAAGCCCCTCCCCTACGAAAGCATGTTGTGTCACCACCGATGAAGAATGGACCCACTCACCGGTGAAAACCGGACCCCTCTGATCGTTGCCCTGATGATTTTGCCCACC
>JAGUZM010000364.1 GCA_020060805.1 Deltaproteobacteria bacterium
CCGGAGAAACCCAGGTTCTGGCGGATCTTCTTGTTCACCCTTTTGGCGAGGTCCAGGAAATCAGGAATCTGCCCGAGGTCTCCCCGCATCAGGGTGATCCCTCCCGCCTCCTTGCCGGGGTCATTTCCCGAGGAGACCCCGATCCCCAGGTGCGCCTTGACGAGCGCCGGGGCATCGTTCACGCCGTCCCCCACCATGGCGACCCGCCGGCCTTCTTTTTGAAGCCCCTCGACAATCGCCACCTTATCCTGCGGCAGTTGCCCCCCGTAGGACTCATCCAGGCCCACCTCCCGGCCAACGGCTTTCGTCGTGCCTTCCCCGTCTCCTGAAACCAGTAAGACCCGGTGACCCATCGCTTTCAGCTCCCGGATGACTCCGGGAGAACTCCTCTTGATCTCATCGCCGAAGACAAAAACGGCGCTCAGTTCTCCACCCGTGGTCATGAAGACAAGGGAGGCCTTCTGGCCCGCGTCAGGTGGCACGATCCCCTTACCCGGGGCTAACCCCTCCAGAGCTTTCCCGATAAAACCCCTTGAGCCTATCCTGACTTCCACGCCTTCCACGACCCCGGAAATTCCGTTGTCGAAATATTTCACCCCTTCGGCCTGCCCCGGTTCAATGAAGGCCTTTCTGGCCCGGTTTCGCAGTTCCGAAGCGATGTAGTGGGTGGACTCCTTTTCAACAGCGGCTGCCTGGCTGAGAAGCTCTGTTTCTCCGAAACGTCCCGCGGGAATGATCTTCAGGAGCTTCCAGCGTCCTTCCGTCACGGTCCCGGTTTTATCGAACACGTAGGTGTTCACCCCCTCCGCTCGTTGAAAGGACGAAAAATCGCGGACAAGAATACCCCGCTTCCCCGCAAGGGAGATGCCTGCCACCCGCGCCAGGGGAACGGCAATGCCGAGGGTGCATGGACAGGAAATCACGACAACCGTGACGGCGCGGATGATCCCTTCGTGGGTGGAAAGGCCTGACCATACGCAGGCGAGGCCCGTCATTCCGGCCAGGACCACGATGAAGGGCACAAACCATTTGAGGAGTCGATCCGTCTTGTCTTCAAAGGGTGTCCCTTCACTCAGCGTCCTCTCGATGATCTGAAGCACCTGTCCGATCGTGGAGTCCTCTCCCACCCTTTCGGCCCGCACCCTGAAGACGCCCTGAATCACCCGTGTCCCGCTCCGCATGTCTTCCCCTGCCCCTTTTGCCACAGGCACCGCTTCGCCCGTGAGGGTCGATTCGTCCACCGATCCTTTCCCTGACAGGATCCTGCCGTCCGCCGGGATCACCTCACCCTCTTCCACCTGGAACAGGTCTCCCTCCCTGAGGTGCTCGATCGTCACATACCGTCCATGGGGATGGCTTTGCCCGAGAATCCTCACCTTCGAAGGCCGGCTGGAGAGGAGGTTGTCCAGGTCCTCCCGGACTTTTCTTTTTGCCCCGGCCTCCAGGAACTTCCCGAGAAGGACAAGGACGATGAGCATGCTTGCCGTGTCGAAATAAAGATGGATGCTTCCCTGGGCCCACTGGTAGGTGCTGTAGAGGTAAGCGCTGAAGGCGCCTACGGTGATTAGCGTTTCCATCCCGAAACCCGCTGCGAAGATCCCTGCCCATGCCCTCCGGTAGATTCTCTTGCCGCCGTAGAAAAGGACGATGCTTGCCATGATGAACACGGGCCAGGAGAGGCTGGAGATGGTGTCGAGGGAAATCTCGGTGAAAAAGCCGGCGTACAGGCCAAAGGAGAACATCATCACATTCATCGTGAGGAAAGCTGAGACAGCCAGCCGCATGATCTCTCTTAGCCTTTCTTTCGACTGCCCGGTCTCCTCCGGCAGAACCGCTTCGTAGCCGAGAGCCCCGACGGCAGAGATGATTTTGGAAGGGGAAGTGGAAACAGGGTCATACCGGCATCTGAGGCGATCCAGGGAAAAGCTGCACTGAATATCCGAAATCCCGCGGTTCCTCCCGAGACTTTCCTCGATCAACCAGGCACAGGCGGGACACCACATGCCCCTCACCTTCAGGCTCAGGCTTATCGTCCGCTCTGCCTGTGTCATCGGAACTTCCGCCGCAGGTTGCCGCTCCTCCTTTTGCGCCAGCTCCGCTTCCGATCTTGGTATGATCCCCAGGTCGAGGCACTTCCTGAAGAGCTCCGAGTCCTTGAATGAACCCGGATCACCCGATCCGGTCTTCTCTGCAAGCATGTGGAAGACCTGCCTGCATCCCGCGCAGCAGAAGTGAAAGGTCTTGTCGGAAAAGGCTGAGGTCACATATCTGCGGCGAAGGGAAAGACCGCACAGATCACAGGACTGTGGGGAAAAGGCCATTCCGCCATCTCCAGAACCGTTCTGTCTTTCATGAAGTTCAGACGATCGTATCGGTCCGAAACCCATGAGGGAAGGTACCACACGACGGGAAATATGAGAAGACGCCTGTTCCGCGAACATGCGACCATTATGAGTTCGTCTCCCCTCACCTGCCCTCTCCCTGTAGGAGGGCGCTCTCCTTCGACTTTGCTCAGGACCCTGAGGCTCTCGAAGGGCCGGTCCCGATTCCGCAGGAGGGACCTCCACGCTCTGCTGTGGCAAAACCCGGTCCCGATAATGCCCGGGCTTCAGGCGTGAATCCACGTATTTCTACGTAGATAAAAATCAGTATTTCCTGACTCAGAGACAGACTCAGAGACAGGGCTGTACAATTACCGAGCCAGGCTTTATGATCCGATCATCGGCAGGTTCATCAGCGCTGATACAATGGTCCAGGATCCCTTTGATCCGCAGACACTCAACCGCTACAGCTATTGCCGAAACAACCCGTTGATATATAGCGATCCAAGTGGGCAATTCTTTGGAATAGATGATCTTGTCAGGGTTGTTGTAGGGGCAGTAATCGGAGGTGTTAAGGCGCTGATAGAGGGAAAAGATGTGCTTCAGGGGATGGCCATCGGTGCTGTATCTGGGCTGACGTTCGGTATTGCTGGTGGCGTTATTCAGTTTGCTGAAATAACGCACCCGATCATACAAAGCGCGATCTATGCAGGCGCATCCGCTGCCTCTAAGCAGATAAGCGAAGCTATAGTGGGCAGTAATGCGGGGAGTGATGCAATCTACTCGGAATCGTCGCCTCATTATTCCTCTCTTTCACACCTCCTGCGTTGCAGACGTTATGAATATGTCAATTCAAGCTTCCAAAGGCCAGTGGATATTATGAACGGGGCAAAGTCAGTGCTCAGCGCTGATCCAACAACTGGAGGTTCTGGATTCTACAGCGATAGCTGGGGGGGAGGTTTTGTTAGCTTGGGATCAGGATATGCTACAGGATGGGGCGCGCAAGACCCCAATTCGATTGCCAGGTCCGCTGCTGGAGGCCTATACATTGGTGCGAAAAGAAGCGGCTATGGGGAAATTGGCGCTTTTGAATCCTCTTCACGCGAGAGGATAGCTGGTGCTCGATTTGGTGGGGGAATCAATATCGGCATTTACCATGGTGTATGCGCGCGGGAGTTTTTCGACGGTGAATTGGAGTATGAGACCTGGAGCTATGTAATTGGAGGTTATACGCGGTACTATTATAATGGAAAGGTCGCCGGTAACGAATTGAACGTATGGGGAAAAGGCATAGGTTTAGGATGGGAAAGAGGACTCAGCAGAGGTTCGTCATGGGCTCTTCAGTAGGATAGTGAATTGCCACTAATCCTGAGGTCAAGATAATGTCCAACATTGACATGTTTAAGCCTATTAAGTTTTTTGGCTACTTCTTCATAGGCTCGGGTATTTGCGTGGTCCTGATGCACATTGCATTTCAGGATGAGTTCACACTTGACGGACAGATTTTGTTTTTTACTTTATTTGCCTCCATTTTCCAAGTGGCATTAGGACTTGGTATTGTCCTTAGAAAGCTATGGGGGTATTATTTATTCAAGTTCATACTCAAGTGTTTGTACTTAGCATTTCCTCTTGGAACTCTAGTTGCGCACCGCACTTTGAGTTATATGGACAAATACCAAATAAGAAAATATTTTCAGTGAATCTCAAGATCTGGGGGAATATGGGACGTCCATTTGTAAATTAGTTGACAAGATTTCTCTCTCAGGATAGCTTTTGCCTTATACCTAGACTCGCACGATTGGACGCTCCAGGCGTCCTTCA
>JAGUZM010000181.1 GCA_020060805.1 Deltaproteobacteria bacterium
CATAGGGTTACGGCAGTAGCCCCGGAGAGGCAACTCTCCGACTGGCTTGGAGGGAATGCGCCTACCCCGGAAAAGACTTGATATCATGGGGGCGGTTGGCGGGATGAGTCCACTTCCGGTTGCGGACTCGCCAGAGACCACCCCCCTCCGGGTCGGCCGGGGACGGGCTTTGATTCCGGCGTGGAAGACCACCTCCCCGCGGGTGGGGTGAGGGGGCTTTGAGCACGAAAGAGCCAATCCGTTCGTATCAGCTGAGCAGGCGGGGGGAGAGGGGGTCGTGTTTCCTCTGGTTTTCTCTGGCCCTCTCAAAGCTGGAGGTGGCGTAGCAGTAAAGACACCCGTAGGTGCATGAATCGTACATCCCGATGTCCTTGCTCATGACGCAACCGCAGGATCCGCGCTGCGAGGGGTCTTTGCGGTGCGTCACCTCAACACCGAAAACCTCCCGGATGTAGGTGTCATCCACGCATTTCCCGGGTTTAACCCCATACTCGTCGAACTCCCCAGACATGGCGCAACTGAAAACCCCCATGCCTTTGTCCTCCCCTTCCCCTGCCATGAAAACCATCAGGTCTTTGAGGGCCTTTTTTTCAGGCTGGGTGATTCGAACCCCTTCCTGGTCTAGACGGCTCCTGGCTTTGCGGTAAAGGGTGGTCGTGCTGATGATGCATCGGTTGGTGCACCCTTCGAGTGCCTTTGCGATACGGCGGAAGGCGCGTTCGTGAAATTCGGGACCCGTGAGGGGGCTGAAAGTGACAGGGTCATACCGCCATATCACCTTTGCCGGCCCGATGCGATCCGCCAGGGTTCGGAAAGTGGAAAGAGAAGTCGCGAGGGAAGGGCAGTGAGGGTCCAGGGTTCTTGGATTGTCCATGACGGTGTAGAGAAAATAGAAACGAAAACCGCGCTCCCTCAGCTCCTCAACCTGGGGCAGCATGGGACCTGGATGGCGCGTCCAGAATACGATGGCATCCACGTCTTGCGGCCGGAGGGACACATGGGAAATCTGGGAGGGATTGCGGGGATTGGGCACCTCGCAGCTGCCCTGTCGAATGCGGTTCATGAACCACTGGCTGTAGAATGCCGGGATGTCCGTACGCCGGCTGGCGCTGATAATCATCCTTGATTCTCTCGCTTTGGGATCATCCCGTTCCCAAGACCCCTGATCGGACCGTTGCGCCCGAACCCTCCCCCCGATGGATGCCCCGTTTCGACGCTCAGAGAAACTGGTCCGGGCCTTTCTGGTCCAGCAACATGATCAGGGCATCATCCCCTTCGTAGTACCCGGCCACCTTTCCAACGACCCGCATACCCATCTTCCGGTAGAATTCAATCGCTCCCAGGTTCTTTGACCTGACTTCAAGCCACAGAATGCCTTTCACGTTGTCCGAAGCATGGACGAAAAGGGCCCTCCCGTATCCCCTCCTCCTTTGTGAAAACCGGACGGCCATGGAATAGATATGCCCGTCCGGCTCATAGAGAATATACCCCTGAACCGCCCCTGCCGCCACGAGCACCGCAAAACCTTCCCCCAATCGCCGGGCATACTTCAACAGGATTTCCTTGGAAAAGGCACTCTTGGGGAAGGCATCTGCTTCAATCTCCATGACCTCCCGGATGTCTGCACGTTTAAGCGTTCTTATTTCCCAAGGAACCTTCTCTTCACTGCCAAGCCCTGCCACCCTCTCTTCCTCACCCTTTCCCGCCGGCCCGGTCTTTGTAGTCTTCGTAAGCCTTGCACGCTTCCCTGAACCCGAGCTTGCAAGACATCTCGAAATCCTTCAGGGCATTTTCCATCTCTCCCCTCTTCAGAAACATGTGCCCCCGGTTGTAAAGAGCCCACCCATTCTCGGGCCTCAACTCCAGGGACTTTGTCAGGAAGGCGATCCCTTCAGCATAGTCGCCTCGCCTCGCACTGAGCCAGCCCAGGTTGTCGTACGCTTCGGGATAGTCGGGTTTGAGTTTCACCGCAGTCTTGAAATCCTCGGCCGCCGGATCAAACTGGCCCGTGTTGAGCTTGGTCCGGCCGCGCCAGTAGAGTGCTTCCGCATTGTCGGGTTCGGCTTTCACGGCTTTGTCGTATTCGCCGAGAGCTTCCTGGAAATTCTTGTTTCGGTAATGCCTGTGGCCCCGCCGGATATGAGCCGCTGCATCCGATCCTCCCCGTGTCGGCGCTTCCCTGCCGCGAATCAGTTTGCTGATGAGCCTCTCCCCGTACCCCTGGATATCCTTCACCGCCTCAGGCGCAGACATCAAACGCGACAGGCCGCCTTCCCCTGTGACGACTTTGAGCGAAAAGTAGCCGGTCACAAAGAACGCGGCCAAGGCGCACAGGAAAACGCCGATGGCAAGATAGTCTCTGGAGGCCTGAGCTTCTGAACGGGAATTGTCATTGCTTTCCATTTTCTTCTTCACCTCGTTGACCGTGTCGTTTTGATGAAGGCCGCACCCGTCACCACCGACCGGGAGTCTTTAGATGTGAAACACCCCACCCCGGGGTTCCCAGGCTTTCCCTTTTCGAGAGACGACATCTTCGAAGCATTCGACGAGGTCTCCAACCTTCCCCCGGTTGAAATCAGGGACCTTCAGCCCAGCCTGCTGTCCCTTCCGCGCCTCCATGACCGCGTCTTTTTCGATATGGAGGGAGGCGATTTTACCCCTGAACACTTCTCCCGGCTCCGAGATGACGCGAAAACTCTTTCCCACGGCAAGGCTACCCTCCAGCACCTCGCATCCCAGAATAATCCCTTTTCGGCTGCTTTTGAACAGGGCGATGACTTTTGCTTTTCCAGTGATCCTCTCTTCCCTGGCCCTCGAATCCTCGCTCGCGGCAATCCCCTTCAGGTCCTCCACGAAGCTGTATATCGTCTTGAAGAGCCGGACTTCAACGCCCATTTCTTTGCTCTCAGGCTCTGTCTTCGGCAGGACACCGACGCCGAACCCGACAACCAGCTTGCTCCCGGTCAGGGCCATGAACAAGTCGGACTTGCTCACCGGCCCGATCCCTGAATGGATGACCTTGATATCAGCGCCTCTGTCCTGAAGCGTCTTCACGCTTTGGAACAAGGCCTCTTGGCTTCCGACGGAATCGCTTTTCATGACCATCTCCAGCTTCACCGCTCTCCCCCTTTCCCGGGGCCCTCAGGGCCATCCCGACAGCTCCCTTCAAAAAAGCCCATCCATGACAAAGCTTTTTTTCCTTCCTCCCCTCTCCCCAGCCTGATCTAACCGGATGAGGCTGAACCGTTAAGGTATTTCTCGCCCAAAACCGCGTGCACCACAGGCAACGAGGAGATCTCCGGAGCCCTGAATTGGAACACGATCTCAAGAAACGCCATCACCATGCTATAAGTCACCCCCCAGAGGACCTCTTTTTCGTCATCCCCGAAACGGCGAAAGCAGGGAAAATCCTGGACCGTTTCCTCCACCCCGTTCCCCCCCCTTGTCTGGAAGTGGACCCGGCAGCAGGCGTAATGCTCGCGGCTAAAAAAGCTCCTGAGTGGAATGGGAACGACCTTTTCCACCTCCCAATTGGGAAAGAAGAACTTCTGTCGAACTGAGACCACCATCGGGTACAGAAGGCGACCGAACATGGACAGGCTTTGGGAAGGCATGGGGCCGAGAAATCGCACCGCGAAGGGGCTCAACCGCATTTCTTCGAAGCTCTCCCTCAAAGCCGTTGCCAGGAGAAGCGCAAGCCGCTGTGCTTCAGGCCGGCGATGGCGGCGCCAGTAGTCCCAGTGAGGCCAGCGCCCGAGGGGGGAAAAAGGGAGGGTGAGTAACCGGGAGGCATGGGAATCCAGGGTCGTTGAAATCCTGCCCCCGGGGAAGCAGAGGTCCCCGGGTTGCCTCACTCTGGCGGATCGCTTGTTGAAGATGATGCAGGGCTCTCGCCCGGACGGACCGTCCTGACAGTGCTCGCTCAAAAGAAACAAAACCGATGAGGTAGCATCGGACCGTGGAATCTCGTCAGGAAAGAGGTACTCCCCCTTGTTTGCCCTGTGGAGCGATTGCATGACGCCCTCGATGAGAGCATGAGGCGCTTCGAGGAGCGGCTCCACAGGTGGGGCCCGGTCCTTCGGTGAATAGGCTCTCCTCAATGTTCGATTCACTCCGCACCTGCCCTGTCAAAATCTTCTCCCTCCGGGGAACGGAGATTTCTCTCAGGGTCCATATCCAGTTTTTCCACCACTTCCCCCAGCTGGAGATGGGGCGCCCCTCTCTGCAAAAGGACGGCATGGGTCACGCGGCCGGACTCCAGGAGAAGAGGATTCCCTGTGAGAATGATCCTGTTTTCTCGATGGGAGATGTCGAAGATTTCGCCCCATGAAAGAAGGGCATCAAAGCGCACGTCATAGCCCTCCCCCTGCATGGCTGCGGCGAGCTCCGAAAGATCAGGGTCGAGAATGAATTTCGTCCTTCTCAGGGGCCGTCCCCAGAGGCGTGTGACTTTCGAAATATTGAAAGCCTCGAAAACCGGGTAGACGCTCACACGGTCTCCTTCTCCGGGAACATGGCTGAACCCAGCAGATTCTCCGTTCACGAGAAGGAGATCCACCTCCCTGCATGGCACGCCGAGCTCTTCCATGAGCTCCCCCAGGTTCCTTTCACCCTCAAAAGCCACTTCAAAATCCTTCTTCCGCCGATCCGCGCTCACGTAGGCGTTCAGTTCTTCATACAATCGGAAGATCACCTTGGCCATGGCCCCCTCGCCATTTCGGATGTGGGCAGCCGGGATCAGCCCAGGCGCCTCACGGCCGGCGCCGATGTTCCTCACCCCTGGCTTCATACGCTCTCCGGAGTTGTTCGACCTCTCGGGGATCCAGTTTTTTCTCCACTTCCTGTTTCAGCTTCCGAATCTCCCTTTCCGTCAGTTCTCCTTCCCGGGCCTTCTTGAGCTTTGCCTTGGTTTCCTCGTCCAGCCGATCCGCCAGAGCCTCTTTCAAACGTTCCAGCGCTTGAGGATCCACTCCCGGGTCGGAAGAGCGGTTTTCTCTCTCCCCCAGAATCAGGTTCAAACCCGCGGCCAAGGCGATACAGACCGTCACGATCAGAGCGTAAAATTTTATCTTTCGCCACTTTGACCGACGGCCTTCGCCCATCCCTTACCCCTTGGGAACGGCATTTCTTCCTCAGAAGTTGTAGGGCCGGCTATCCGAACGGCCCTCGTAAAACCCGACGATTTCCTCTCCCGTCGTTTCGAAAAAATCCTTCAGTTCCTTCTCATCCTCGAAACGAAGAATGCCTACGTGGCCCATGGGCTGCGCCCCGCCCGCCTCCGGCCCGGGAGCCTCCATGGCCCTCAGAAACAGGTCAGGGTCGTTATGATAATTTTCTGCGAGTTCCCTCTCGCTGATGGCTCGCCTCGGATGTCTGTAACGGTCGAAATAAACGTGGTAGATCACCTTGGGTTTCTCCCGGGCCTGATGAAAGGAGAAATCAAGCCCCTATGCCAATCATAACATAAGATCCCCATGATGGATCCCAACAAACACCAAGCCCTCCCCTGCCTCACACCCTCCTGACAGCTATTTTATTACAGCATTTGCCGGGCTCACGCAATATCCCATCCTCTCTCTCCCTTCATCCATGATCCCCGGCAGGTTCCTGCAATCCCTTTGCATCGTTTCAGCCGGCCCCTGTTTGCGGCAAAGCGGCTTTTCCTCTGGGCCGTGGGGGTGGTGGCGTTTTGATCGTGCGAGGGCGAGAGAAATGAACCGGCGGGAGGGGAGATGTCATCGAGGCGTTGAGCATGGAGCCCCAGGCCGTGCGAAACATCACCCGGACTGAGAGCGCGGGTCATTCCAGTGACGGTTTTCCGATATCTATGAAAGAGAATCCTTCTAACTGCCGAAACCCACCATCCTCAACAGTCTCGAAAAAAAACTTGCCTTGGGAACGTGCGCCGGAGAAAGGATTTCGATTTTCCCGATAACCTCACCCTCCAGCCGGATGACCATCTCTCCCAGACTCTGGCCTGCCTGGATCTCCGCATTCATGCTCTGGGGGAGGTTGAGCTCTTTTCGGATCGTCGCCTTTTCCTTGAAGGAGACGGGATAGGTAAAACCCTTGCCCGCGATGCCTTTGATCAACCTTGTTTTGCCGTTCGGGATCTCTATCGGTTTATCGATGACGTCGCCTTTGCTCACGATGGTCAACATTTCGTAGGAATGGAGGTATTGCTTGAGTTTTTCTTCAGCCATGCGATCTCTCATCTTTTGCGTCGAGCTGCCCAGAACCACAGCGATGATTCGCAAGTTTCCCCTTTTCGCGCTTGCCACCACATTATAGCCAGCCTTCCTGTAGTAGCCTGTCTTCAGCCCGTCCGCACCGGGCATTCGTCCAAGGAGTTTGTTGTGATTCGTCAAGATGAATGTTCCATCCCGGAAACTCTCCGATTGAATCGAAGTCCATTCCAGAACTTTCGGAAACTTCATCAGCGCCCTCGCAAGAATCGCCAGGTCATGACACGAGGTCAGATCATCCGGCTCGTTATTGGACGGAGGAAGGCCATGGACAGACTGGAATTCCGTGTCCAGCATGTTGAGGGCTTTCGCTTTTTCATTCATCAGTTTCACGAACCCTTCCTTGCTACCCGCGACATGCTCTGCCAGAGCATAGGCAGCGTCGTTGCCCGAGGCGACGAGCATCGCCTTCATCAGCTCTTCCACTGTGAACGCCTCTCCCTGCTTCAGGTAGACCTGGCTTCCCCCCATTTTGGAGGCCTCCCGGGAGACCGCGATCTTGTCCGTGAGCTGCACCCCTCCCGCGGTGACCCTTTCCATGATGAGGTAAGCGACCATCAGCTTGGTGATGCTCGCGGGGGGCCATTGGAGGTGTATGTTTTCACCCTCGAGGACCTTTCCCGTGCTCCCTTCCACAATCAGGTAGGCGCGGTAAGGTTCTTCTTTTTCTGGCTCCCTTTGAGCCTGGGCTGGTTTTTGCGGGGCTTGGTGCTGCCTGCTTTTCGCCGGTCTGGCCTCAGAGACACCGGCCCACAGAAATAGGACTAACCCGAAGACAAGGCATTTTTTCATCACTGATCTCGCTAAGCTTTTTGATTTACGGAAGAATCCGGTAGGATGAAGAATAAAACATGGCCTCAGATGAGTCAAGAAAAAAGCCGATTCAAGGGCTAAGACACGCTTCAGGAGGGCTCTTTTTCGGGTGGGCTCTGCCTGCGATCCGAGGGTTCTGAGGAAAACCCCGGCATTTTCCTTCTCATCGCCTCTTTGACTTTCTTCACGTACTCCTGCGTTTCCTCGATCGCGGGAATGCTGTAACCCGCTTCGACAACCCTTCTCGGCCCGGCGTTGTAGGCCGCAAGAGAGAGGTCCAGATTCTCGTCAAATCGCCTGAGGAGCGACTTCATGTAGCTCAGTCCGATCCGAATGTTGATCTCCGGGTCGAAGAGCATCTCCGGGCTGACTTCGTACTCCTGGCACACGAAATAAGGGATCAGTTGAAGAACCCCGATGGCCCCCTTGGGAGAGACCGCTGTCGGATCGAACCCTGATTCAACCTTTGCCATGCTCAGGGCCAAGCGCGGGGCAAGGCCCAACTCGATCGATATGGATCTCAGCTTCTTCATGATGCTCTCCGGGGATCCCACCCGCGCGACCGCCGTGGCGCTCCCGGATCGGCTCCCGCTGGCCTTCTTGACCGCACCGCCGACTTTTCGGGCCACCCGCTTCCCCTTGTATCCGCCGCCGACGATCTCATGATCCACATAAGCGAGCACGCTCAGCATGTGGCCCGCCAGATGGTCATACCGCAACGAGGCGACCCGATCCGGCACGCCGCCGTCCGAACCGGCGTCGTTCAGGTGCTGCACCTGAATATCATCAAATGCCTCTTCCATCTTCAGGATGATGTCGTCGTCACCGTCGATCGCCTGGATCTCGTCAAGCTCATTGACGACTTTCATCACCCTGCCGGAGAGCTGGAGAAGTTCCAGCCTCTGCTCTTCGTTCTCTCTTTCCAGCTGCGCCATGTCCTGAATCTGAAACCGGATCATCGCGTAGTCGACGAAAACCCAAGTCACGAGCACTCCCGCTGAGACCGCCATGGCAACGAACAAAGCACACAAGAAGGCATGGAGTCTGACTCGCCTCACCTTGCTCGTCTCCCCGGGCAGAAGAATCACTTCGAACTTCCGATGAACCATGGCCGTCTCTCTGTAAACCTTGTACTACATTGTAGTATAAATATTTTATCGGACGCCTCGCCCTGCCGCTGCGACTTCCGGTCCCCCCCGGCAGCACTGACGCCCGCAGGGATGGATCACACAAAAAGCGATGCAACCGCCTGACTCCCGTCCTCTCGAACGCCCTCTGATCCCCCCCCAACATCTCCCACAGAAATAAAGATGGTGAAGGGTTTGGTGTCCTTTGGCTGCCCGTTGAAGGGAGAGGGGCACGCTCAAAGGAGGTCAGAAGGGTTGGTCTTTCTTTTCGTTCTTCTTCGCTTTGAAGAGAAACCTTGGTTGCAGTTCAATATCTGGAACGAGCCGTGTCGTAAGGACCAAGACCCGTAAGGAAGAAATGAAAAGGAGGATTTGAAAAGCATAGAACCATTAATACTCTTTTCACCCTTTGTCAACCCAGAAGTTCAGCCGCGAACTCTCCTCCCTCTTAGCAATGGATGAAAAAGCAAGCATTGTGCCAGATCTTCCCGGGTCGCGGATTTTTTTGCCTTCACAATTTCAGCCAGTTAACGGAAAGGACCCTGATGACACCACAGATGTGTAAGGGAGTGCTATGGGATGTGGGGAAAGAACTACCATTCATTGGCAAGATCTTACATATCAGCCGCCGGCGTATCCATCTATGCTTTCTTGATAGCTTCCGCGCCCGGGGTTCATCCCATGCCGCGAGCGACATGGCCTCTGGATCGATCAAGGCCCGGAAGAGTCGGGTTTTTCAGGCGCGCCCCCGGCAGGCCTTCTGGGAGTCAGAGGCGCGGCCTTCCGCTCCCCTCTTGCTTCCTGCGTCGCCTCATCGCCCTCAGGCGATTCGGTCCCCTCTCCGGGGGCATCTCCCACTTCTACCTCAGGGTCCGGAGGCCCCTTCTTCTCAGGGGACGCATCTACGCCTGCCTCATCCGGCTTGGCCTGTTCTGCGGTTCTTCCCTGCGATACGACGGGTCTCTGAGGCCGCTCTCTCATTCTCCTCAGGCTCGGCCTCAAGACCGGCTTTGACCCTTCAGGAGCCGGCATGACAACCTGCCGCTGCTCCCTCTGGGGTGCTGTCGGTTCACCCTTGCCGGTGAACTCAGCCTTGGCGCCGGGTGTGCTCAGCAGAACGATTTCAACTTTCTTTTTTCCTCTGTCGTAGACTAGGAGATGACTCGGCCTGCCGAGTTCCTCGATGACCAGCCTGAGGGCCTCTTCCAAAGTCACATTCTCCAGCCGGGCTGAAACAATCCTGCTACGCCACCCTTCATTCACCGTAATCTCGTACCCCGATGCCCTGGATATCTGGCCGATAACAACGTCCAAGCGTTCATTGCTGGCGACGAGGGAGAACGCTTTCTCCTTCTCTCCTTCGTCACCGTAGGACGAAGGGAGGGCAACCCCGAAAAGCAGGAGCCAACCGCACAAAAGACAGATCATGGAAAATGCCCTCAGAAATTTGCCCCTTCCCATGTGTCCCTCACCCGAGTTCGTTCAGCGAGGCCTATTTTACTAGAAAAAGGCATCCACTTCCACCTCAACCGAACACTTCTCCCAAGACACCAAAAAGTGAGGCAGAGCATGTAGCTCTGCCTCGGTTGCTGGGTTGGTTTGAGGGTTTACTGGGTCACCGGACTTTCCCTGGAGTTAGGCTGAAAGGTTGCCCTCCTACCGCGTGCCGACACCTCCAACTCGGATTGCCAGAGTTTATTTGGGCCTATTATAGCCTGAATATATAGTGTGTCAAGAAAAAAAATACACTATATATAGATGTTCGCCGTGCCAAAACAGTGGGCCTCGCCCCGGGTGACTCCCAGGGAGCCGAGGATGGAAAGGCACAAAATGGTCCGTCTCGCTATCAGGAGATGCTATGGTAATCTCTGGGAGGGAGATGTGGGGAAAAGAGGGGTGAGTTCTCAGCGTTTCGTCTGATCGAATATCAAGGCTCTCAGCATTTCCCGGTCCTCTCTGATCGCCTTGATGAAGAAGAAGCCGCCCCCCGGAAGTGACCTGCTCCGCCGTTTTTCATCCATGTTGGACCAGACCATCTTGCCCTTAACGAGGACCGTCTTCTTCTCCGGGCCTCTCACGATCAACTGGTAAATCTCTCCGGCCCGCAGATCCTTCTGGCTCCGGAGAAAGATCCCTCTCACGGTGATGTTAATCGACTCGGCCTCAAGGGTTTCCTGCCCTGAAATGATCGTCACAGGCCAGCGGACGTTGATTTTTGTCTGCCGCGGCCTTTCGTCTTTACCGGACAAAGGACGGACTTCTGTACCTCGATGACTATCCATACGCGTATTCTGCCACGATTTCGCCTGAACTTCAAGGGGTTCCAAAATAAATGTCTGAAGGAAACAAGAACCCGGGGTCGGGCTCCTCTTCAGAAGAGGTCATCCATGTTCCTTCGAATGTCACTCCACCCCGCCCTGAAGCGGCCTCCCAGTCGCCACCTTCTCGGAACGGAGGTTTCCCTCCACAAGCTCTTCAAAGGAAGTCCCGAAAAGGTCTTCCGTAAAATAGATACGACGGTCGAGATCATCCCCGAGAAGGGTGAATAAAGCCGCATCCAGCCCTGCGGCCACCTGCCAGCAACTGCCGCTCGACCCGGGTATTCCATTCTGAAGGGTCGTGTTAAAAATGTATTTTCTTTCCTCATCGTACTCGAGGAGCACCCCGATCGTGACCGAACCCTGCAAAGGGATGGTGTTGTTGTCACCGAGCCTCATGGACGCCAAGGGTATTGTGCCCTCTTCATCAAACATCCGCTCAAGATAATCCATGGTCTCCGGATGAATGGCGAACCAGAACTGGGAGGGCACGTCGTAGCGTTGTGCGAGGGTGATGTTTTCCTCGTGAAGGAGGAGAAACCCCCGGGGAAAGGCTTCGAGTTTCATGATCGGGGCAAGAACCGCCTTCATATCCACCCGGTTCTTGACAGGGTTTGGATACAGATAAACGGGCTTGTCTCGACCCTCCATGCGACCCGCCGGGTCATTCACGATTTCATCAAGAAGGGTGTCCAGGCTCCAGGTATTGATCGGCATCCAGGCACAAACCGGCTGTCCCGAGTCATACTCAAAATGAATCACCCTTCGCGGCACACCGGATCGCTCGATTTCCTGGCGCACCCACAGGTTAACGATCCCGGGGTTCATCCCTGCACAGAGAACATGGGGAACGTGCCACCCGGAGGTCTTTCGGCCGTACAGGTCGAGGACGACCTCCACGAACTTCTCCCCGGCACGATTCATGATGCCCGTGTTGATGTAACTGGCCCCTGCCCGATCCGTCACCTCCAGCATCTTTCTGCTTTCGTTGACGCTCAGGTCCACGACGACGTGGATGCCAAAAGCCTTCAGAAGATCGAGGTAGGCGGCGGGACGTTTTTCAACGTCCACATCCGCCCTGACGAATTCGTAGCAGAGTTCGCCGTGGGGGACGAATCGGTCGGTGAGAACACGGTCAGTCCTGTCAACGAGGACAAGCCTGCGCAACTCCTGTCTCCGGGGGGCGACCCTTTTCAGGAACGCCGCCCCAACCCCTCCGGATGCGCCGATTACAAGGATGTTGGGTTTAAATTCCATCAGGATTCGAGAGCACCCGTTCCCGGAGGGAGGTTTGTCTCACCGGGGTCAACGTCACGCCCCGACGGTGCAAGACGGTCTCCGCATCTTTTGCCGATGCGCGTTTCAAGGCGTGACGTCTGTAAATTTCGTGTACCGGCCGGAGCGGTAGAGGTCGTCCATGGTGAGTCCGTGCTCGAGCATAAGCTCTGCGACCTCCCCGGCATACTGCTTCACCGTCCGCACGTGTTCGCGCATCATGAAACAATACTGTCTGGCCCGGCCGATCCCGCCGGTGTTGGCTTGCACAGGGCAGCGGCCGCCGCAGTAAGGCTCTATGCCGCAGCGGCTGCAGCCCAGGTCTTCCTTGTACGCCACGATCTTCCGGAGCTGAGCCTTGGCGTTTTCATTGAACGTGACTTTCCCCGATTCCTCGATAGCGCCGATACTCATGGCCAGAGGGAGGTCGGCGCAGGCATGGACCTTCCCGTCTCCAATGATATCGAAGTTATCCATCCTCTCAACACCGCAGGCGGTGGTCCCTCGTCGCTTGCGCGTAAAAAGATACAGCATCAACTCGTTGATATGGACCAGGGAGAGCAGTTCGCCCCTACCCAGGTGTTCCACGTAGGCTTCCATGATCACATGGAGATCGGCCGTGTACCTCTCGAGGTGCTTCTCGAGGTGGGGGATGATCCCCTCCGCCTCATCCCAGTGCCAGAAGAAGTGTTCCGCTTCTCCCCGCTCGCGAAAGTAGGTGAAGGACCGGAAGCAATCCAAAAGCGACATGCCGGGCCTGAGGGTGGACCAGATGACCACATCCCCTTGTCGCGCCCTGTTGAAGGAAGCGAGCTGTCCCCTGATGACCTTGAGGGATGTCCCGCAGCGCATGAAATCATGCTGCTCTTCGGTCCCGTCGATCGAGACAGCGGTGAGCCACATGGCTGCGGCCATGTCCGGGCTGCGCTTGATCAATCGCTCAAGGTAGTGGCCGCTCGTGATGACCATGTAACGGATGTTGACCGATCCATCCACAGCCCGGTTGACCCCCCTGTAGAGGCTGGCCATCTTATCGAGCCTCAGCATGGGCTCCCCGCCATAACAAACGATCACCGCATCGCTCTTGCCGCTTCGCCTGATCAGTTGAACGATTCCCCTGATATCCCGCTCCAGGTTGTCTTCATCCTCGGTCTTCGCAATGCGCCCCGCCTTCTTTACCCGCCCTTTTCCCGCAGTCAGGGCATTGATGCAGCCCCTGCACCCAAAAGGGCAGTCGGCGGTGACCGTGTAATGGATCATGATGTCATCCTGTTCGGCATACCCGCGTATGGCGGACGTTTTCTCATACGTCCCGGGATCGAGGAGCATACTCACGTCATCGTAATTCAACAGGCGAAGGGCCAAGGGGATTTTTCTCCATTCAGCAGGTAGGGCTGTGCCATATGTGATGCAAGATAAAGCATTAGCCGGGGCTTGTCAAAAAAGCGTGGATTTCCGGATCTCGGCTTTTCAGAACCGGGGCTTCCCCATAGGAAGGGTTGCACGGGGAAATGATCCTTGGGAGGGCGCTTCCCTTCGTCAGGGGAGCGTGCTGGAATCGTGAATCTTCACCGTTCCTCCTGGAATGAAATCACCGGGGAGGCTCGCGCGACGACACCCTACTTACCGAAGAGAGCCATTTGGCCCGCCGATTCGGACGATCGGAAAGCGACAACCATGTTTCGCCTGCCCTCTTTGGCCTGGTACAGAGCCTTGTCTGCTGCCTTGAGGAGCCCGTCCCAGTCCTCGATCCCCTGTTCAAGAACCGAGGCGACACCGATGCTCACCGTCACCTGAAAGGCTTTCCCTTCCCACTGAAAAGGATACCTTTCCACCACGCGGCGCAATTTTTCCGATACCTTCAAGGCCGTCGTCTTGTTGGTTTCAAGGAGAATCACGGCTATTTCGTCCCCCCCGTACCTGGCGACGATATCCGTGGTCCGGACACACTCCTTGAACAGACGGGCGATGTCCTTCAGAACCTGATCGCCGCAGGGATGGCCGAAATTGTCGTTCACCTGCTTAAAAAAGTCCACGTCCGCCATCAGGAGGGCAAAATTGCGGCGGTACCTCAGGGCACGCCGGTATTCCGCCTCAAGCGTCCTGATCAGGTGCCGATGGTTGTAGAGACCCGTCAGCCCGTCGGTGATGGATAATTCCTGGAGTTGCCGGTTTGCCTTGATCAGCTCCGAGGCCCGCTCCTGGACCTGTTTTTCCAGATCATCCCGGGCTCTTTGAAGCTCATCTTCCGCCGTCTTGGTCCGGGAATAGAGGAGCAGGCTCTCGATCGCCAGAGCCACAGGTGTGCTCAGGGCGGTCACAAAGTAGAGGTCCTCCCTTTTGAATGCCATCGGCTCTTCGACGGAGTGCAAGTAAATCACTCCCTGCACGCCCGTCATACTGATCATGGGCACGCACATGAGCGACTTGACCCTGTTGACGGCCATGCTGTTCGAAAAAGAACCCTCCTTCTCTTCGAGGACGTTTGAGATCACCACGGCCTTCTCTTCCCGCAACACCTGATCCAGGATGGTCCGGCTGTATCTGATTCCGGTGGTCTGACGGCCGTTCTTGGACCTTGATACCACCTCTCTCAGGCCGCCCTTCGGGTCGACCGTCAATATGACGCCCCCGTCAATGCCCTCAAAGCGGGAAAAGAGGGCATCCATCACGCTTTCGCAAACATCGATCACATCCAGGGATTGCATCAGGACGGCGGTGATCTCAAACAGCTTCTCAAGCCCCTCCCCGTTGACGGGGAGGATCCCTTTTTGCAGGGTTTGGCGGCCCCTGCCCTTGAGGTCGATGGAAAGGTCGATAGAGAAATTCTCGGTCATACTCCTTTGTGAGCACTCCTTTTTAAAAAACAGGGCTTTGATACGATGATCAAAGCCCTACCCCGTGAGGCCAATAAATCGCACTTTACCCCATCAGAGGGGAGAAATCAATCCAAAAGTGTGCTTTCGGAAATCCTCCATGCTCCTTGCAACTACTTGATATCGCAAGATTTAATAAATTCCTCGTTCAAGGCCATCGAAGCCGCAGGGGGATCGCGTCGCCCCTCTTGATCCCGCCGTGGGCGGAGGGTTTCAGGGCGGCGGCGGATGTAAACCGTGGAAGGCGTTTTCAGCGATCGCCTCTAAGGTTGAAGGTCATCTTCCAGAATCTTCTGAAGCACATCCTCCGAGGCTTTCCCAGCAGGCACTTCTTCCGGAAGATAGAGCATGACCCCCCCCTTCACGGGCCTCGTCACGATCTTCCCCTCCCCGGCGAGCCTTATGGTGGCTTCCACAGGATTCTTGTCAAAGTACTCCTTGAAGGCCCTGTTAAACCCGCTGTAAACGGTGTGAATCCCTTTGTAGGGAGGCTTTCGCAGTTTTCTGATCGCTCTTACCACGAATTCATATTCTGTGAGCTTCTTCTGTTCCCCTTCATCCATAGAATTTCCTCCTCTCTCACTACGGCGCAGTTCACAGGAATGCCCGATCTTTCCGATCTCCTTGAGACCCGGATACCCCCTTTTTTGGCGCCTCCGGTGCCACCCGGCCTTCAAGGCGGCGTTGACACCTCACAGTGTTTATCTTATGCTCTTTGATTTGTAAAGGAAATGATAACCCCGGGAAGGCGCGCCGTTGAAGATCGCTGTCGAGGTCAAGGGCTTACGCAAGTCTTTCGTTTCAGGATGGTGGAAGAGGAAGAAAAAAGTCGCCCTGAAGGGGGTTGATCTCACCGTCCCGGAAGGAGCTTTCTGGGGTATCCTGGGCCCCAACGGAGCTGGCAAGACAACCCTTCTTTCCGTCATTTCCAGCCTGCTCACCCCTGAGGAGGGAGAGGTTCGGGTCTTCGGCAAGGACATCCGCACCCATGGCTACGAGATATGCCGGCATATCAACCTTTCCTCAGGTCACGCCAATTTCCTCTGGAGCATGACGGTGCGGGAGAATCTGGCCTATTACGCCATGCTCTACGGCCTCTCGGGCAGACCCCTCGCAGCCAAGCTGGACGAACTCCTGGACCTCTTCGAGTTGAAGGATTTTGCGAAGGTGCGCTTTGACGAGCTTTCCACAGGGACCAAGCAAAAGCTCTCCCTTTCCAAAGCTCTCGTGAACAACCCAAAGCTCTTGCTCCTCGATGAACCGAGCGTGGGGCTCGACCCGGATGTGGCTCGCCGAATGCGTGAGACCATTCGGCAAGTTCACGACCGAAACGGCACCACCATCCTCATGACGACCCACAACATGAGGGAGGCCGAACAGCTCTGCGAGGAGGTGGCCTTCATTAAAGACGGGACCATCAAGGCTTTCGGCAAACCCCTGGACCTCAAACGGCACCTGCGCCTGGGCGACACGATTCGGATTTCTTACCGGGGAAGCCTTTCCCTGCCGCCGCTTCAGGACACGCCCTGGGTCTACGCTCTCCAGGTGGACGACTCGTCCTGCCGTATCCTCGTGGATGACCACCACCAGCGGCTGCCCAAGGTTTTGGAACTCTTCATCGGCCAAGAAATTTCCATTCAAGATATACGGATCCAGGAGTCGGACCTTGAAGACGTCTTTATCGCTTTTTCAAGATGAGATCACGAAGATCAGGGCTTTCGCCTTCAAGAACTGGGTGATGACCGTCAGGAACATCTTCACCCTTTTCGAGATCCTTTTCTGGCCCCTTGTCGCCTTCCTCTCCGTGGGACTCCTCGCAGAGTTCGCAGACCTCCGGCCTGAAACAAAGGCATTTATCCTGGTGGGCGTGGTCGCGATGAGCGGTGTGCAGGTGTGTCAGCTCGACGTCGCTTACGCCCTGCTCTATGATGTATGGAGTAAGTCGGTGAAGCACGGGTTCATCGCACCGGTCGGCCTCCGGCACCTTCTGATCGGTTCCATGGCGGTGGGGATGGTGAGGGGAGGAACGGTATTTCTCATCCTCATCTCAGGGAGCTATTACTTTTTTGGCTTCGATTTCGCCTCTCCAGGGGCGGGGCCCGTCTGCCTTTTTCTTCTGGGCCTTTTCCTGTGCGCGGCCACGGTGGGCATTTCGGTCTGCATCCTCGTCCTCTTCTTCGGGCTCCGAGCGGAGGTGGCGGCATGGTCGCTCGTGAGCCTGATGCTCCTCATCTGCGGCATCTACTACCCCGTCTCCATCCTCCCCCAATGGGTCGCCTTCATCGCGAGCCTCATCCCTGTCACCTATTTCCTGGAGTATTTTCGTCACTACTACGGTTTCGAGCCAACCTTCACCCATGCCCTAGTAAAGGGTTACGTCCTGGTGCTCGCGTACCTTTTTCTGGAGATCCTGTTGATGCGATTCGCCCTGGGAAGGGCGAAAAGGACGGGCATACTCCTGAGGTTATCCGAATGAGATGTTTCTGAGCGAAGGGGGATGAACCGGGGGCAGTTTTGCCCTTACCCAACCGCCTGCTCCAGTTCCTCCGCCAGGCGGTCGACCGCCCCATACCCCCCCTCCCCGACCCTTTCTCTTTCGACCTTCTTGAATTCCCGGGCGATCCTCTCCTGGAGCTGTAGCGGCAGTTTTTCCCTTGCCGCAGGAAAAAGAATCCCGTTCTCTTTTCGGATGTGCTTTCTGAAAAGCTCGAGGTACCTGGCCGCCTTTTCGCAAAAGATCTTGCCTGGGCCCCCGGCCCCTTCATGTTGAACCAGGGCTTTTTCCATATCCTGAACCAGTTTTCGGCCTTCAAGGTGCTCGGAGACGAACTCCTTCACCAATCCCTCCATTTCGCCGAGTCCAGCCTCCGGGATGGCAGGGAAGAAAACCTCCTCTTCCTTGGCATGATGGCACTGGTCAACGTAGACCTTCAGGAATTGGATAATTTTCTGGAGATGCCCGTGGATTTCCGGCTCTCCTCCACCCGGGGCAGAAATGAGGCGCTGAAGAACGGAAAATACCTTCATCGCCACGCCATGCTCTGATCTGAGTTCATTTGTACAATCCAAAGGTTAAATCTCCAACTTAAAGTCGTGCATAGGGAGATCAAGGCCGAGGTGTTCTGACGTTGGGAACCGAGGATCGCTTGCCTCCGACGCCTTTCCTCAACCTACGCTTTTGCAATGCCGAGAGGAATCAGCAGGTTTTTCGTGATTTCTCCCTCAGCCCATCCCATATCCCCCCGGCGTTTCCCGGTTTGGAAGATATCGCTCATCTTATCAGAATAGTCCTTGGCTCGGGTTTGACAGAAGGAAACGGCGGTCTCGATGAGGCGCCAGTCCTCCCCGTCCACGAATTGCTGAAACGCCTCGATCATTTCGGGAAAAAGGCTTTTGCGAAGGCCGTCCAGAAAGGCCACGTAGAAGCCGAGAGAGGCCCTTTTCCGGCCCTCGATGATATACGGCAGGGTACCCCTCTCGTCCGTGTCTGCGAGGAGGTCCTTGAGGGACCGAGCGAGGAGTTCGATCGGGGAGTGGGGAAAGGCTGCGATCATCTCACGCCAGACGGCCCGATTAAACCCTTGGTCGTTCAATTCTCCCAGCTCGTGGTGGATGTACACTTCCATCTCATTAGAAAAAATCGCCGAAAATTTCCCTTGCAGGGCCTTCGGGTGTAAGTCCGTGATTCCGTGCGCCATCAAAGCGAATCGCAAGGCAGGCCGCCCTGATTTCTTGAGATAGAGAATCTGATTCCAGAGAAAATGTTCTCCCGCCTCCCTCCGAACGATAACCGACCTGTCCTGGGTGAGAGCAGGCAGGGTGAGAAGGTCCCTTGCCAGCTCCCGGCCGAGGATGTATACCCCGGATCCGTGGATGGTCTCTTGGGCTTCGAGGCGGGCGAGGAAGAACGTGGGTTTGAGGCCGTGGACGTACCCGGCGCCGTAGAAGAGACCGCGTGGCCCGACCGCTTCATTGACGCCCTCTGTGTCGAAAGGATCGTAGGATCGGCCGGCGATGGAAAGGGGGGAGAACTCTTGATCCGCAATATCCTCCCAAAGTTCCTCTCTCTCCCCGATCCATTCCAGGATTCTGGAAGGCTCCCCTTCGACCCATGGGGCCATTCGGTTTTCCCACTTATAGAGGTCACGGAGCCGGAGCGCGAGCCCGCACACCGAATAGTAGCCGGCGTATTGGGCATCGGATACGGTGCAGTTGTGCAGCACCTGTCTGATTAAATCATTCAAGCCATGCACCGCAGACTACGCTTTCTCCTTTCCACGGCCCCTATTTTTCTTTGATGTAGGTGGGTGCGTTCTTGGGTGACTTGCCCTTCAGCACCTCGTGGTAAAACCGATAGGTGAGGGGTCGGCCTGGGTTGATCGTTTCAGAACTCACCGCGTCGCCGACAAAGATCGTGTGAGTCCCCACATCAATCTCATCCACGACCTCAGCCTCCAGAACGGAGAGGGCGTGCTCAATCACGAGGGGACACCCGGTCGTTCCCACCTTGAACTTCACCTTTTCGAACTTGTTGACCTCCCTCCCGGACTTGAACCCAAAAGGCCCGATGAAGATCATCGGAGCGGAATCATCCAGAACCGTAACACCGAAAACCTTGCTCCTCTTTATGAATCCATGGGTTAGGTTCTTCTTGTTGATGATGACGGCAAGGCGCGGCGGCTCTGAAGTCACCTGGATGACCGTATTGACGATCTGGCCGTTCAGGCGTTCACCGTCTCTTGCGGTTACGATATAGAGACCGTAACTCAAATCCCTGAAGGGTCTCCGGTCCATCGGGTCAGGCATCTCTTTCACGCCCCTTTACCTGAGCCGGAGCACTTCTGCCCGGCTGAGCTCTATCCTCGCCTTGGCGAGTCTCTTGTAGTAATCTTTCGTTTTTTTCGGGTTCCCCGTCAACACGGCCTTGATCAGGTCGCCTTCCAACTCCGCCACCTCGAGCAGCCTGTAATAGTCGAGGGACTCCTTGAAGTGGGCAAGCACGATCAAACCGGTGAGCAGGGGATGGTTGTTCGTGACATTGGCATCCTTGAATTGCATGCCGTGCTCGAGCTCAACCTCGAGTCCTCGGCAGAACTCCTTGACGTCGATTTTCATTTTCCCTTTGTTGATCAGGGAGAGGATCTTTTTCGCATCCTTCTGGGATACCTTGGGGGTTCTCTTTTTGGTCCAGTCGCTCAGTTTCAGCTCCTTGCACACCCTTTTCACTTCCTGCACCGTGACGTATTGCGGTATCTTCATGATCTCCTCCTATGACTCTTTTTTCTCCCTTTCTTGCGGATCACCCATCTTGCCTCAGCCCCTGAACCATCCGAGCCCGCCGCTCCCGCCCGGCGCCCTTCCTGTCCCACGGGCGGAGAAACCCATCTCTGCTTGTTCCTGTGCATACCAGAAGGGCCGTGCAAAAGTCAATCGTTGATCCATTGGACTCGGCAAGGGGATGGAAGGAGAGGCCCCTGGGGGTTGGGATGTGGTAGCGCGCCGATTCGAAGGGCGACGGCGGAGGGGAGAGGGGCGAGGGCCTCAGCGGATGGCTTCTCTCACCAGAATATCATAGTACGTCCGTATTCGATTCACGTACTTCACCGGTTCCGAGCCTCGGCAATAGCCGTAGGTCGTTTTCCTGTAATGCTTCCTGTAGCTGAGGAGGGGAAGCACCTGTTCCAGAACCATCCAGCTGCTGGGATCAAGCCCTCTTTCAGAGGCCAGTTTCTGTGCGTCCATCACATGCCCCCGGCCCACGTTATAGCTTGCGAGGGCGAGATAGAGCCTGTCCGGATCTCTCACGCCGTCGAATTTATTGTAGAGTTCCCTCAGGTATCTCGCTCCGCCCATGATGCTCTTATGAACATTCTTCCGGTCCTTGATCCCCATGTCCCCTGCCGTGTCCAGGGTAAGCTGCATGATCCCTTCCACGCCCGTGAAACTGGTCGCCTCAGGGTCGAAATGGGACTCTTGATAGATCATCGCGGCGATCAGACGCCAGTCAAAACCATACTGGTGGGCAGCCCTTTCGATGATTGGCCGGTACTTTGGAAGCCTCTCCTCCAGCCGCTCGTGGTATTTTTTCAAATCCACGTAATCGAAAGCCTCCACCTTCCCGTAATACTTCGCATAAATTCTTTCGAACGATCCGTCCTTCTTGATCGTCCTCAGGAACTCATTGATCTTGTCTAAAAGGGCTCTCTCTCCTTTTCTCACGACCCAGGACATCTGCTGCGGCCTTCCGATGGGAAAAGCGATTTTGATATCCGGGGTGTAGCGGCGATTAAGCATCGCCACGTGGGATTCCGCGATGGTCGCATCGATCTCTTTGTCCCCCACCATCTTGATGAGGTCTTCGGCCGGCATGTCTTCCCAGCGCTGGATTCGGATATCCAAGTTCTTAGCCCTCAGCTCTTCCAGAGTCTCCTCATAGCCGCTGCCCCGCCTGACATGAACCGTTCGCCCGTTGAGGTCCTCCAGTTTCTTGATTCCCGCGTTTTCCTTATGGACAATGACCTGGTGCTCGGTCACGAGATAGTCTTCCGAGAACTCCACCGACGCTCCCCGGGAAACCGAAAAGGAGAGGTTGGCTGCGATGAAATCTCCTTTCCCTGCCCTGAGATTTGAGTAAAGCTCCTCCCAGCTCGAAGTCACCACGTTCAACCGCACACCCAGGGAAGCGCTGAAGGCTTTGGCCAGATCATATTCGAACCCCATCGGCCTGTCTCTGTAGGTGTAGTAGCAATGGGCGTTGTTCACGGTGAGAAAGGTGATCTCCTTCTTGTCCATGATGACATCGAGGGTGTCTCTTCTCAGACACGACCCGATGTAGACCACGACGATGAGGAAAACCGCCAGGAGGATCAGCGCCCTCTGCCCATCGCTCTTCTTCATTCTTGCTGAAAACACCCTCATCGTGTCGCTCCGGCCGGCCTGGGACAAGGGGACGCCTTATCGTTCAGCGCAGAAATAATGCCGCTCAAAGAAAGCGGCATGTCCTCCACGTTTTGTCGTTTCAGGTTTTGTCCGCCTGAGATGCGAAGAATGCGGGAAGAAGGCATTGAACGTCCCAGGATGTTCCCCAGCACAACCACCATGGATCTCGACGGCTCCCCTTCACCCCTGTATCCTCCCGGCCTGCGGGAGACCTTCGGCGGGGACGAAGCAGGCACAATCCCCCGAAGGGGATAGGGCCGGCGCAAGGGGGCATTGCGGAATCAGCAAAAAGGTTAGACCCGTTCGCATCAGAAATACACCCTCAGGACGCGTGCGGGGCGATATATTTATACCACGGTGAGGGAAGACGTGTCAACGAAGGAGGATCGGAGAGCAAGCCCCCTATCCTTCTCGGGCTGGCAGGAATTCTCTGAATTTTTCGTACAGGGAGAGCAACTTATCCTGGTAGTAGGCAATATTTTCATCCGGGTTTGCAGGGTCATAACTTGAAGCGAGCTTCGAGTTTTCGTAGGCCCTCACATTCTTTTTCTCCCCTGTCACGTAGTAAGAGAGCTGATCCCCGGCTCGGTAGTCCCGGCCCGAGGCGATGGCGAGCTCGTAAAGCGCGGAGGGATTGCGTTTCTTGGATTGCACCTTCTGCTTGTAGCTCTCGAGGGACTCCCGAAGGGTCTCCGTCTTGGCGAACGAGATGACATCGATCCCGTGGTTTTCGATTTTTTCCATCGTCTCATCCAGGAGCGCCGCCACCTCTCTCCCCTTTCCCCGAAGGAGAAGCTCCATCATGGATGAGAGGAATTCCCTCAGATATTTTTCCATCCCCCTCGATCGAAGGGCACTCCCTTTGATCACCACGTTTCCTTTGTCATCCAGCAAAGCATAGTTCTTTTTCTTGTAGGAAAACATCGCCCTGTACCGGCCGTCCATGTTCACCTCGATTCCCTCAGGCAGGGTATCGGATAAGCGCCTCACCAGAGCCTCTGCCTGGGCCTCGGTTTTCACGGAGGCC
>JAGUZM010000123.1 GCA_020060805.1 Deltaproteobacteria bacterium
ATTGTAGCTCTTGAAAACACGCGCCAATTCCAGGGCCAGGGCCACCCCGGAAGCATTGTCATTGGCGCCGGGAGCGCCTACAACGCTGTCCATATGACCGGTAACCAGGATGACAGGGGCATCCGGGTCACCATTCTTCGCAGGCTTTGTCCCGATGACGTTGAGAGACTGGAGGCCGGTATATTGCTTGCTTTGCAGTCCTAAGGTCACAGGCCCTTGTTCAAGCATTTCCTTCAGCCAAAGCCCTTGAATCAAGGCGGCGCCTAAGACCGGAACGCCATTGTCCTTAGCCGGATTACTAGTGGCAAGGCTGGGACTGAACGCGCTGCCATAATTTCCCCGCGAGCCAAGAAGGGAATAGAGAATGACGCCGACGGCTCCGGCATTCGCGGCATTGTTCACCTGTGTACGATATGCTGTAGTGGTTGATGCCCGTTCCATTAACACAAGCTTCCCCGGGGTCCCTTCCGGAAAATCCGCAGGGGAAGTGCCCGGGGACACGACAATCAATTGTCCGTAAACAGCAGGCCCGTCAGCGGTGAGATAGCCGTTGGCGGCAGCGCCTAATTGCCACTCTTCCCCCCAAGGAAGGATGATCGTTCCAATGTTTTGGCTTCCAACGGGGAAAGGTTGAAATTGGACTTCAAGACCGTAGCTCTCCATCACCGAGGCAATATAATCCGCACCCTGCCACTCAGCCTCCATGCCCCCTGGACGGGGTCCGATGGTTTCGGACAAATACCTGATGTGCTCAATGGCTCGCGAGGCGTCCACCCGGGCGACGACCTTCTGGTCAAAGGCCGCCAGGGCTTGCTGCGGCAGGGTTTGGGCGTACACTACACCACCACTGAAGGCCAGCACCAGCATACAAACGGCGATTCTTAACACCAAGTCTTTGAATATTCTCTTATCCATGATACATACCTCCCTCGAATGAAAAGGTCTAAATCGAAACGCCTGTTTACCAAGCAACCAAACTTTTCAAAAAAAAGCAGGGCCCCTACGGCCCTGCCCTCAGATTTCAGCGGCCCGTTTTGTTTCAGATAGCACCGACTTGAAAGAAACCGTTCCACCGTGTTGAGTGTCTTAGTCTTCAGCCCAGTCGTTAGGCCACTTGTCGGATGTACTTATAGTCGAACCCCGATCCGGGATATCGTCCCATCCCGCCGGGTCCACTGAATCCAATTCTCCTGAAGCAATGGCGTCGATGATGGCCTCGACACCAACCACCATTTGCCTGATGATATAGCCCCTGCTTTTCTGGCCTACGCTCCTGTTTTCGAAAAACATGGCCGCTGTTTTCCACCCCGCGTCCTCCCCAAGAGGGCCCGGGCTTCCGAGCATCATGGAAGAGACAACCGCGGTGTGAATATTGATGAGAGGGTAACGGCTGGGGTTACAGAAGCCGAGTTTCAGGACTGCTTCATACCCGACAACCGCCATGCGCCGGTTGGTATCCCACACCCAAGGATCCAGGTACTGAGGCCATACCGGTATTCCGATCGAGAAAGTGGTCATTTTATTGGTGTCGTTCCCTTCCTCATCGGCCAGAAAATAGGTGCCCTGGTGGTGGAGGTCGATAGCGTAGTGCGGCTTGAAATCGGCCCAGACGTAATAGAACGCTTTAGACTCCGGCTGCGAGTAGGAGGGGTACCAATTTCGGTTGAGGTCGACTCTTGCGGCGTTCCCCCTCTGGTTCAGGTTTGATCCATCCGGGTTGTAACAGGGAATGATAATGAAAGTCATTTTATCGAGGAGACCTTTTTTGCTGTTCAAAAGGCTCGTCAGGATCGACAGAGAAGCCTCCGCGCCGAACGGTTCATTCCCATGGATCCGGCCCTGAATCCACATCCGCAGGGGCCCGGTCCCCACGACCGCTGCATACAGAGGTTCACCGAAAGTCGTGTAACCAACCGTTTTCAGTTCCATCTTGCCTTTGCTAATTCCCTCCAGCTTCATGAGAATCGCTTCGATTTCATCAAATGTTAGAATGCTGTCTCTACTGACTTCCTGCTCCGGGGTTATAAAAGGCCCACCCGGCTGGATAGGCGCTTCCGAAGCGATTGAAGAAGTGGCAAAGACCATCAGAATGGTCAAAACCACCGGAATGATTCTTGTGAAGTCTTTCTTTTTCATACCTTACTCCTTTCATTTTGATCGAGGATCGGTTGCCTGAGAATTAGAACTTTCGACGATGAAAACGATTCACCTTAAGATCCTGGCTGGAGATATTTGGCTATCACCCCCCCCTTCATCTTTGTATTTCCTCACGAAGACTTTGAATATTTTCATGTCCGAAAAACACCTTGCCGAGCAAAAGCTCCCTCAGCAAACCGGAGTGGGTGCACTTGGCGTAAATTGCGCGTGAACGAATAACTTTTCTGCCAGGGGCCCGCCATGAGCGGGCCCGATAGAATTGAACACGAATTTTCTACTCTGATACTTCCTCTCCGAGTGAGTTGGCGGGAGGAAAAGCCGCGCTCTCAGCCGAGAAGTCGAGATCTCTTCTGATGGCGCTTCTCACCAGGTTCATCGTGTCTTTGCGCAGGAAATCGTAGATACCGGCGGCGACGACCTTGGCAGCAGCTTCCAGTCTCTCCGGGGACATGAATTCCATGGTATCCAACGGCGTATGGTACTGGGGCTCCAGCCCGTATCGGTTAAGAGGATCCCATGGAATGTTCCCAGGATATGCCCTTGCATAGATGGCCTCTTCCATTCCGCCGTTTCGGAACGCCACATGGTCACTGCCGGTCACCCTTCCCGCAAACGGGACGGGGAAGAGAAGCCTGTCTCCAGCGTCCATGACGGAGTCGGTCATGAAATTGGGGATCGAGGGGTTCCTCGCCGTCGCAACAAAAGTCCTTTCCTGCGGCGCATAGGCAGACCCGAGCATTTCCATATTTATCATGGTTATTCTCGCTCTTTCCTCCGCGCTGAGACTTGCAACATACTGAGCGGCGCCGCCCCCGCCCTCTTCAGCACCGAAGGCCATAAACCGCAGCTCACGGTCTATGGGGTAGTCTGCGAAGACGCGGGCCATTTCCAAAAGCGTAACCACGCTGCTGGCATTGTCGTTGGCCCCCCGAGAGCCATAAACGCTGTCGTGATGGCCCCCAACAATGATCACGTTGTCTGTGGACTTGTTCTCGTTGCTGGGTTTTCTGGTCCCGATGACGTGTTGGGAGAATCCGCCCAGTGTAACCTGGATGTTCACCGTCACCGGCGGGGTTGCGAACAAGGCGCGGAGCTTTTCGCCCTGCACGGGCGAGATGAGTAACATTGGGATGGTCCGGGGGCTAGATACACTGCCAGTCAATCTGCCGGTGTCACCTTTGATTAAGATCACTCCAGCCGCGTTCGCGGCTATGGCCGCCGCCCTGTACGAATTGTAGTTAGTTACCGAGGCAGGGCCGTTCATCAACGCAATGCTTCCCGGTATCCAGTCACTCGGCGGTGTTGCGGAATCCGCCCAGTCTATCACTTGAGCCGTTATCCCATCACCGGTGGTAAGACCGGTATTTGTAAGAGGGGCAGGAAATAGTTTCATCTCCACAGGCGCCACCACTGCCACTTCAGGAACCATACGGGAGGAAGGAAGAGGAAATTCAAAAAGACTCACCTCATAGCCGTAGCCCGCCAAAACTGAGGCGATATAGTCCACCCCTGCCCTATCCTCGCTGGTCCCCATGCATCTTGGCCCGACATCTTCAGTCAGAACCTGGAGATGCTGCCACATGTTCTCGATATTAATTCTCTGTATGACTTTTCGGTCAAAGGCGAGCAAGGCTTGTTGAGACTGAGCCAATGCAGGGGCTGCTACAGCCCCAACCAAAAAAAGAGCCATCAGTAAAGCCGCGAATAACTTCTTGGTCATTCTTGTTCCCTCCCTTGATAAAGTTTTTCTATGAGATCACGAAATAGGACGC